>JAQULY010000263.1 GCA_028718445.1 Kiritimatiellia bacterium | reverse complement strand
GCGGCGCCAACCTCGCGGTTGCGCCGCCCCCGGTGACGCCGCAGCCGGCCCATGATCACGCGCCGGCTTTCCGGCCCGATCCGCGCCGCTTCCGTGCTACGCCTCCACGCCCTTCATAGCACGGTCAACGTTGATTCGATGCGGCACATCTGGTAATCTCGGCCACCATAGAAGTTGTTGGGGACAAAGGTAGAAAGACATGGATCCGAAGTTGAAGGTGGCGTGCATTGGAGCAGGGGCGGCGGGAACGAGTCACATGGTCCGGATGGAGAAGAACCTGCCGGGTTGTTGTGTGGCGTTTTCGGACTTGAACCGGGCAGCATTCGACAGAAACGTCGCCGGGTACCTTGGAAGTGGTGGGGACACCTCCCGCGGCGGGGATCTGAAGTCCTCGTCCTTTGCGTTGCGCCCCGAGTTCCGCAATCTGCCCTATTACCAGGATCCGGAGGAGATGCTGCGCAAGGAGAAGCCCGACGTTGTCATCATCGCCAGCTACTGCAGCCATCACGCCGCAGCCGTGGAAATCTGCACGCGGCATGGCGTCAACATCGTGTTGGAAAAGCCGATCGCGATCACGGAGCCGGACGTGCGCAAGGTATGGGCGCTGCTGAGGAACTACCCGAAGGTGGCCACCGTGAACCTCAGCCTGCGTGGGTCGCCCGTCTCGGAATCCGCGCGGCGGCACATCCAAAACGGAGACATCGGCCGCATCGTCTCCGTGCAGTTCGTCAACAACGTGCATTACGGCGACAACTACTTCCGCGGCTGGATGCGCACCCACAAGCATGTCGGCAGTCTGCTGCTGCAGAAGGCGACGCATGACCTGGATCTGATCAACTACTTCATCGGGCTGATACCGGAATCCGTCGCGGCCTTCGGGTCGCGGCAGGTTTACGGCGGCAACAAGCCCAACGATCTGACCTGCGACGCCTGCGACGAGAAGCGCACTTGCTTCATGAGTATCTACCGCCGCAAGGTGGACGCGTCGAAGCCGTTTCCACCTCCAGGGAAGCGGCTGTGCGTGTTCGCGAAGGAAATCGACATCAACGACAACGAGGTGCTGGCGATCCGGTACCAGGGTGGCGTCACGGCCTCCTACTCGCAGACCTTCAACGCCCCGCACCATGGGGGACAGCGCGGCGGCTACTTTATCGGCACCGAAGGCATCCTGGACTTCCGGTACTATGGCGACTTTGAGGAGCATCCCGACACGGGCGCCTACGTGAAGGGGACCAGTACGATCAAGATCACGCGTTTCAACGATCGGCCCGGATCCAGCCTGACGGAGGTCCACGACTGGGCGAATGTGGGGCACTTCGGGAGTTCCGAGCATCTGGGAGAGGGTCTGATCAAGCTGCTGCAAGGCGGCCAGTCGCCCATCAACGCCCCCATACGGGATGGTTACATCAGCGCGATGATGTGCCTGGCCGCCGACCGTTCGATCAACACCGGCAACGTGGTCAAACTTGACCTCGATCTTTAGTGTTTCGCTAGGAGACGCACCGCATGGACGCATTGACCCGCTGGCTCAAGACGATGCGATTCGAGGCTGTGGATCGCCCGCCGCTATGTCCGGGAGGCCCGTGGGAGAGCACGCTGCGGCGCTGGGAGCGGGAGGGGCTGCCCAAGGGCGCCGACCTGACCGACTACTTCGGCCTGGATCGGCTCACATTCCGGCATATTGCCATTGAAACCGTGCTGCATCCGCCCTTTGAGGAGCGAGTGCTGGAGGATCACGACGACTATGTCATCAAACTTGACCGGCACGGCGCGCGCGTCAAGGATCTGAAGAACGATGTGACCATGCCGGAATTCCTCGAGTACCCGATCAAGGGGTCGGCCGACCTGGCATGGCTGCGCGCCAAACTGGATCCGGCCGCGCCCGGCCGAATCCAGCCCGACTGGCTGCAGCAAGCGCGAGCCGCGCGCGCGGCCGGCGCGGGACTGCTGTGCAACGGCGGCATGTACTTCGCCTTCCTCAACGAGCATATGGGCACGGAACCGTTGATGTATGCCTACGCCGACGCGCCCGATTTTATCCACGCCGTCAACGACAGGCAGTGCGCTTGCTGCGAAATGGCGCTCAAGACCAGCCTGCCGCACGTGAAGCTGGACTTCGTCGGGTACCATGAGGACATGGCCTACAAGAACGGGCCGTTGATCTCGCCGGCGCTGTTCCGCGAGTTCATGACCCCTTACTACCAGAGGATTCGGCGCGTCACCGAGCCCTTTGGCGTTGACCTGCACTACATGGACAGCGATGGCGACATCCGCGAGCTGATACCACTCTGGCTGGAGTGCGGCATTGACCTCTTTGCACCGATGGAGGTGGCGGCCGGCATGGACGTGGTGGCGATCCGCAAGGAGTATGGCCATCGCGTGCGCATGTCCGGCGGTTTCGATAAGCGTATCCTGGCGGCAGACAAGACGGCCATTCAGCGTGAAGTCGAGCGGCTGCGACCCGTCATCGAGGACGGCGGCTACGTTCCGGCCTGCGACCACGGCGTGCCACACGACGTCTCGCTGGAGAACTTCCGCCACTTTGTCGAGTGCCTGAAGACGGTCTACGGGATGGTTTAGCGAGACAATATCGCCTGTTTACAAGATGCACAAAACGGGTGATTTCGAGCATTAGCGGCGACGCCTCTATCTAGTAATCTATGAGGCAATGAATGGAGTCCCTGCTGCCGTCCGTAATGCTGGTCCGTTCCACGGTCGCGGCCTGAGAAGGCTTGCGGCGGTTGCGGGGTTGCTGTTACTGGAGCGAGGTCTGGGGGGCTTCCGGCTGGCGGAGGCCGCGGACGCCGTCTGGTTCGAAGACGCCTTCGCCACGGCCGATGGCCGCCAGGCCGACTATCCCGGCACGCTCGATCCGCAGGTTGTCGGCGTGTTGCCCAACGCGACCGGCGTGGGCGGCGGCTACACTTGGAGCGCCTGGGCCAATAGCCATGCTATGGACGGCTATGTCCTGCTGGGCGCCAACGAGGGCAAGGGGTTGGCCGCCAAATTCGCCAAGGTGCAGACCACCAACTCGTGGCGTCTTGCGGACGTGCCCACGGGTATGGTGCTGCGTTTCGAGATGCAGGGCGTGGCAGTTGGCGCAGCGCGCCGCAGCGAGGCGAACGAAGGTTTCGGGTTGAGCGACGGCGGGGCCGTGGTTGCCCATGCCAGACCGCTCCACAGCATCATCTGGACCTTCTACCGACCCGGACAAAGGCCTGGTGCGGTCCGGCCCTACGTGCAATGGCCGGGCAACCCGTATTCCGGCGAGACCTCGAAGCTCGCCGTGCCACTCTCGACCGATCCGTACCAACCCGACGATCTGGCGATTGAGTTCGAACCGGCCAAGGGAACCATTGCCTTTCTGCACAACGGCGATGTCGTGTACGTTTTCTCCAATCCGGAAGGAATCGCCGCTCTCTCCAGAGTTCCGCTTCCCATCGTTTTTTCGATCGGCACGGACAACATCAAGACGCTGAGCCTGGCGGGTTGGCGGTTGAGTGTGACGAGTCGGGACGGAGCGCAAGCGGGACCCGATATCAAGAAATGAAGAACGGAACGACATCAGAGAGCCTTTCCTACGGCGACCTGGCGAGGCGCTTGATCGACCTCGAACGATTGGCGGTGCTACCCAGTCCCGGCGAAGCCTGCGCCCAATGGTCGAGCTATTCCCGCGCGAGCCGCTACGATCCGGGAACCGGGAAGTATGTGGACTGGGCGAACAACGACGACGCCACGGGGATCATCCGGAAAGAGGGCGGAATGGACGTGCTGGCGGAGATGGAGGGCCCGGGCTGCATCTGGCGGATGTGGTCGGCCGACGCTTCCCCGAAGGCCCATGTGCGGATATACCTGGACGGGAACGCCGAGCCTGTCCTCGATCTTCCGTATGCCGCCTACTTCGCCGGCCGCCACGCCCCGCTGAATTATCCCTCCCTGGTCTATAATCCCGAATGGAAAGGGAACAACTGCTACGTTCCCATTCCGTATCAAAAGTCGTGCAAGATCACGGCGCAGGAGAACTGGGGCCGCTACTACCACTTCACCTACCAGACCTTTCCCAAAGGCACGATCCTGCCGACGTTCCGGCGCGACCTTACCGCCGGAGACGCCTCTGCCTTGGCGAACGTCAACGCGTTTTTGACTAAGAAATTGGGAACGGATCCGGTGGGTCCAAGGAAGGGGGAAGTTACCGAAACGAAGCCGGTTGTCGTTACCGCCGGCAAGACCGTTTCCATGACGGTCGTCAACGGGCCCAGGGCGGTGACGGCGCTCCGCGTCAAATTCGATCTGAAGGCGATGGAACGTGAAGGGGGCGACCCGGCCAAGGCGCTGAGAGAGGTTGCTCTGCGAATCTTCTACGATGGGGAAGCGTCGCCCAGCGTCTGGAGTCCTCTCGGCGACTTCTTTGGAACGGCGCCGGGCATCAATGCCTACAGGTCGCTGCCCATGGGCATGATCCTGGACAAGGAGTCGGTCTATGAGCTCGGTCTCATCAACTCGGAAAAACGCCTGGCTATGACGCGGGCGTCATCCGCCTGTGAAGCGTACTCTCACTGGTATATGCCGTTTGCCCGTGACTTTCGGTTGGAGTTGCAGAACGAAGGGGCCCGGCGCCTGGCGTGTGAGGTCACGGTCGTGCACGCGCCGCTGTCGCGCCCCATCGAGACGCTGGGTCGCTTCCACGCCAAGTGGCATCGGGACGCATTTCTCCCCGAAGAACCCGAGCGAAATATTGACTGGACCATGCTTAAGACGACCGGCAGAGGGCGGTTCTGCGGCGTGATGCTCCATGTCTGGACCCCCAAAATCGGGTGGTGGGGGGAAGGCGATGAGAAGTTCTTCGTGGATGGCGAAAAGATGCCATCCACCTTCGGGACAGGGTCCGAGGACTACTTTGGTTATGCCTGGTGCAGTCAGTATCCGTTTCAACGACCGTTCCACAATCAGACCTTCAACTCGGGACAGAGCGTCGGGCACGTCAGCGTGGGACGCTCCCAGATTGCGGACAACGTCCCGTTCCAGAGGTCGTTTGAGGGGGCAATCGAAAAGTACTATCCGAACAGCCGGCCTGCGCTCTATGCCGCCATCGCGTATTGGTACCTGGAACCGGGAGGCGAGGATCCATATCAACCCGTTCCGCTGTCGCGACGCATCTATTACGACAACACGCGGCAACCGCCCATTCGAAGCGAAGCTGAACGGAATGTCGCCGATGTCGTTTTGGTCGAGGGAGAAGATATTGCCTGGTACAAGAGCTACCAGGCTTCCGCGGGAACGGCCGACATTCAGTCCATGATGCCATTCGGCAATCATTGGAGCCGGGGATCGCAACTGCTGTGGGTTGACGGGTATCCTGGAGAAGGGTTGGACTTGTCCGTTTCCGTCAAAACCGAAGGGGAATACGAAATCTTCGCCTGCCTGACACGAGATCGGGACTATGCCATGGTTCGGCTGGCATGGGATGACGAGCCCATGGGCCCGGTGGTGGATTTGTACGCGCAGATGGTCGAGCCGCCGGCTGAGGTTTTGCTCGGAACAATGGCGGTCAAAGCCGGGGAGCATCGCCTGACGGTAGAGATTACCGGCGCCAATGAACGCGCCTATCGCTGCTATAAGGTTGGCGTGGATTACATCATTCTGCGGCCGGCTACGCGCCGGAAGGGAACACGCTGACCCTACAGAAAGCAGTTCGGGCACGCAAAGCGGGCCCGAACGGCTCTTTCAAGGGTGATAGGATACACAACATCGGCGATCATGGACATTTCCCGCGAGCGCCGGAGGCTGTAGTCTTGGCCGTAATGCGTACGAAAGGCACGATCATGGGAACACTGGAGTCGTTGGGAACTGCGCGGATGGTCGTCGGACACGGCATGGCCGTATTGGTGGTTTGCGCATGGGCCGCGGCGGCGACCGGCGAGACCGTGCGAGTGGAGCGTCCGCTCGGCATCGCGGATGCGGGTGGTTGCGCCTTCTACCGAAGCGTGCTCAGCCTGCCGCGCGGCTACGTCCAGGGACCGGATGGCCGGGTGGTGTTGGAGGCGGAAGACGCTGTTCCCTACAACATCGGCGCCGAGGCGACGGTCAGCCCGTTCGCCACGCCGGAACGGCAGTTCATCGGGACCGACCGGCGCGCGAGCCTGGAGCGCTATATCTCCGTCGCGCTAGGCGCAAAGTGGGAACGATCCCGATGGACGTTCACCTTGCCCCAGCCGACCAATCTGACCACGTGGCACCGCATCTTCGTCGTGGATGTCGGCGAAGTCGGACACACCGAGACGGTGAACGAAAAGGGTGGCGAAAGGATCGTGACGTTCTCCACCACCAACGCCAACGACGCGCTGTTCCATCGCTGGCAATGGGTCAAGGGGAAGGAGCATGCGCTGGTCGCCGGCAACAACACCCTCGAACTCAACTGGCGTAATTCCGCGCGGCTCGATCAGGTCGCGCTGCTACCGGCGGGCGTAATGCCGGACGGAAATGCGATCATGAAACCCACCTTCGGCAAAACGGTCGCCACCGCGACGGCCATCATGCGGCCCGTGAAACTGGCGGCGAATGAGCGGGTCGAGCAACTGACCGCACAGGTGGACAAGGCTGGTGGCGAAGTTGCCTGGGGGATGAGCCGCGATGGCGGCAAGACGTGGAAGGCGATCGAGACGGGAGCGGAACTGACCGGTCCGGAAGCGCAGGGACCGGGCGATCTGTTGCTTAAGGTCACGCTCAGCGAGAGCGCGGCCAAGGCCACGCCGCTGGTTCAAGGCGCGCGATTGGCGGTAGTGAAGCCGCGATCGGCTCCGGCATTGGGCGTCGTTCCGTCTTCCATGCAATTCTCGGAGAATTCCGTCGCCCTCGTTCCCGCCACCTGGGATGGACTGCGTTTGCGCGGAGGAGCGTGGACGCTGATGGAACCCGTTCAAGCAGATAATCAAGGCATGTTGTGGCTGGACGCGGCGAAGGCGGATTTCATGGACCTGCTGCCTGCCTCCCGCTCCTGGAAAGCGGACGTGGCGGGTTCGGCTTCGGGCCAGGCCGTGCGCATGGGCATGCTCAACCGTAACATCCTAAGCTTCGACGTCAACGTGCCGCAAGACGACACCTACCGCCCCTGGTTCCGCGTGCAGATGGCGCGCGACAAGGCCACGCCGGAGTTCCAGCCCAGGACGACCTATCAGTTCGATCGCGAACCGCTGGTGACATCCGAGGCCCGCGCGCAGGGCACCAACTACCCGGCGGAAGCCTTCTGGAGGCGGGAGTGGGTGTGGGTGCCGGGAACACCAGTGGAGGTAAAGGCAGGGGCGCGCACATTCCGGTTCCGAGGCGGACTGGACCACACGTGGCTGGACCGCGTGTGCCTGGCGCCGACCAACGCGCCGGCGCCGGCGGGAACGGGCGGTGCCTCAACCCGCGCCGCGGTCTCCACCGCCACGGTCACCTTCCAGCCACTTGACCCAATTATGGCCAGGTCCTGGGCGTCCATTCAGTCCAATCCCTCCATACCAACAGGTCTCCTGGCCTACAGCTACTCAAAGGACGGCGGAGCCACCTGGACCGGCCTGAAGGATGCCGCGCTCGACGCGGTGGGCACGGGTGCCACCGTGACGCTGCGTTGCACGGTG
>JAQULY010000262.1 GCA_028718445.1 Kiritimatiellia bacterium | reverse complement strand
GTCAGCGTGTAGCTCAACGTCTCGCCGGCCACGCCCGTGGCGGGACCGGTCTTAACGACGGACACATCCGCCACCGACGCGATCAGAGTCATGGCTTCGGAAGCGTTGTTGACCAGGTTGGTGTCGCTGGCGCAGACCACTGTCGCCCGGTTGGTGATCCAGCCCTGAGTGTCGGCATGCACGTCCACCGTGAATTGCAGACTGGTCGAGACGCCGACGGCCAGATCGCCCAGCGTATAGGTTAGCGGCGATTGCGCCGTCGTTCCGGTTGGCGGCGTGTCACTCAACTCGACCGCGCACGCCACCGAGGGGCCGGCGTTGGCGACGGTCAAGGTGTAGGTCAGCGCCTCACCAGCCACGCCCGTGGCGGGACCGTTCTTAGAGACGGACACATCCGCCACCGACGCGATCAAAGTCATGGCTTCGGAAGCGTTGTTGACCAGGTTGGTGTCGCTCGCGCAGACCACCGTCGCCCGATTGGTAATCCAGCCCTGCGTGCCGGCATGCACGTCCACTGTGAATTGCAGGCTGGTCGAGACGCCGACGGCCAGATCGCCCAACGTGTATGTCAGCGGCGACTGCGCCGTCGTTCCGGTTGGCGGCGTGTCGTCCAGCGTCACGTTGCGCGCCAGAGAAGGCCCGGCGTTGGTGACCGTCAGCGTGTAGCTCAACGTCTCGCCGGCCACGCCCGTGGCGGGACCGCTCTTGATGACCGATACATCCGCGACGGCAGCGATCAGTGTCGCCGCCTCGGAGAAATCATTCACGAGGTTCGAGTCGCTGCCGCAACTCACTTCGGCGCGATTGGTGATCCATCCCAGCGTATCGGCGTGTACGTCCACGGTCACGAGCAGGCTGGTCGAGGCGCCCACGGTGAGGTCGCCCAGCGCGTAGGTCAATGGCGACTGCGCCGTCGTTCCGGTTGGCGGCGTATCGGTCAGCTCGACCGCGCGCGCCAGCGACGGGCCGGCGTTGGACACGATCAGCGTGTAGCTCAAGGCCTCGCCCGCCACGCCGTCCGCCGGACCTGTCTTCAGTAGCGACAGATCGGACATAACCGCCAGCCAGGTCACCGCCTCGGCAACATTGTCGGACAGATCGGGATCGCTCGATGCCGCGGAAACGGCGGCTTGGTTCGTGACCCAGCCGGAGGGCGCGTCGGGGGCGATCGTTGCTTGCAGGCTCCAGGCCGCCGAGGCGCCCGCGGCGAGCGCCGCCGACGTCCAGTTAGTGGGGCCGACCGGCGTCATGCAGTCGGGTAGCAGGTCGGCCAGCGCAAGCCCCATGGCATCTCCGGGCCCGGCGTTGGTGACGATCAGTTCATAGGTGACGGCCGCGCCGGCGTAGGCGGTGGCAGGGCCGGACTTGGAGAGGGAGAGATCGGCGATGCTGGCGCCGACATAGACGACGCCCTCATCGGCATTATTAGTGGGGTTGTAGTCACCGGTCGAAGTGCCAACGACGGCCGCATTGGTGAAGGCGCCGGCGGAGTCGAAGGGACAGTAGAAGGTGAGCGTGCGCGAATGGCCATTGGTCAGCGTGCCCAGCGCACAGGTCATCCAGGTGTCGCCATCGAACCACTGAACCGTGGCGCCGTCGGGCGCCACCGTGTTGGTAGCGCCGATTCCGGCGGGAAGCCAGTTGGTGACGACCACGTCGGCGGCGGGCACCGGACCGATGTTGGAGACGGTGACATCATAACGCGCGCCCCCCCCGACCGATACCGAGGCGGGTACGGGGTCAACGGTCACTCGCAGATCGGTGCCGCTCGTCAGACTGAATTGCTCAAGGAAAACGGCAGTGTCGACAAAACTTGGTTCCGCGGGGCCATCGGCGATGACTATCTTGAGCCGATAGGGTTGGCCCGGAACGACTCTCACTGTTGCCACCAAGGGAGCAATAATACCGTTGTACTGCATTCCATATGGTATGTCGTTGGGGGCGCATGGAGTTATTATGTCGCCCTTGGACACTTCGTTTGTGTCAATAATAAGATTGGGAGTGAAAAGATGAGCGTTCGTGAAGATGTTGACTGACCGGACAGAGATCGGGACGCCCTCGGGTGTCAGCGCAATGTTGGTCAGTTGCGATGGCTCATTAGTGGCGCCGACATAAAAGGCAAAAACATCCGTATTGTCATACCAGGACACATCATAGTCATTCGTGTTGGATTGATCGAAGAAATACTCCTCCGATGCGACAAAGTAACGTATGTTTAGCGTGGAAAAATCGGGGACAACCACCAAGTCAATCGAGGCTGCATCATAGGTAGAGGACAGCCCGAAATCCGCTTCAAGATCGGCATCCCCGACGAAACTGTTATTCTGCCCGCGATTGAACAATGACCATCCGTGCTCGTTGTTCGTCGGAGAATAATTGCATCCCCACAAACCTGCTCCGGTCGTAAGCATAACGCCGTTTGAGAAGGATGCTTGTGTGGACCGTAACTGACTGAATGTGCCAATGGCGCTTGCGCCCGGAGCTTCCGCAACACTGGTTATGTCAACGCTAGTCCCTGGCCCCATGAGCGCCGTGGACAAGGTCAATGGATCGGTGACGGCCGTAAACTCATAGGCCGACAGCCGCGGCAGTGCCGGTCCCAGCGCGACAATTGCGGCCGCAAGCCTGACGCCAGATACAATCAGAAGGCGCCCCCCCCTAAGCGTGAGACTTCGACGTTTAGCTGTGATGGCGTGTTGAGCCCACATGATCAAAACTCCCTCCCGACGCTGGCGGAGGCGCGCCAGGTGCCCAGGTCAAGCCGTGCGCTGAAGGGTTCGGCGCGGACGGCGACGTCATCGGCCCACCAGGTGGCGGCGACGTCGCAGCCGACGCTCCAGCCGCGGTAGATGTCCACGCGCACGCCGGTTTCCAGCCCGGCGCCGAGAAGCCATTCGGAAGTCTCGTCCTGCCGGCTGAAGTCGCGCAGCGGGCTGGGCGGGTTCGCGGGCGTGTAACCCGTACGCGCATCGGCCTCGAGGCAGACGCGAGCCAGCATCAGTTGAGGCGCAAGACGCAGGCTGAGGCGTTCGAGCGGGCGCCAGGAGAGCCAGGGACCGAGCGCCAGTTCCGATTGGCTCATTTCGATTTCGACGCTGGAAGCGGCCTGCCAGCTTACCGAGCGACTCGATGACGACATCTTTTCGGAACGACTGTCGGGCATGTTGCGGATCAGCGGGCCAGGGCCGGCGGCATCTCCCGCGTAGGGCGCGTCCGGCGCGGTGTAGCCTGGCGTTTCGTAGCGGTCAACCACCGTCCCCGAGCCGGTTGTGAGCGTGCGCCTGGCGACGTCGCGACGGACCTGGAAGGCGTAGTCCTCGTCGCGGTACCAGGTAGCGTTGATGGCGACCCCGGCGGCAAGGGCGGCATCGGCGGCGCGCCACAGGAGGCGTTCGCCCCCGGCCTGCAGGCCCATCAGCAGGAAATTTTCCTCGAACTCGGCCGGACCGGCGGCCAGGGGCTCGACGCGTTCGCTGCGCGAGCGCCGGCCATCGGCATGGAAACTGACCGACCGGCCGTCATTTTGCGCCTGCGAATCGTAACCCCAGTTCCAGGTGAGGCCGGGCGTATCCGTTTCGGGGTCGGCCGTGCCGGGATCGGTATGGACGAAGCCGTCCAGGTAGTCGCGATCGGCGTAGGCGTCGGGATCGCCGATGGCGTCGGTGTCGCTGCCCGGCTCCGTCCGCGAATAGAACGAGCGCCGCAAGCCCAGCGACACGGCGGCGGCGTCGAAGTCCACATGCAACTCGTTGCCGGCGCGCCAAGCCGGCCCCACCCGCAGATTCCAGTCGCCGGCCAGGTTAATCCGCGGCAGCAGCGTCAGCGCGACCGCAAACAGAAGCAAGGGACTACGATGCGCGGTCGGCGCAGCAGGCCGCGCCGCCACATCCGGCTCTGTAACGAGATTACACATACGCATGTTCTCTAGCGGGGTTCGGCGACGTGCAGACGGTACATGCCGGGTTGGTGCCCGATGGGCGGGGCCTCTACGACGTTCGGCCCGATAGCCGCCGGCAGGGCGCGCTCAACACGATTAAGCGGGGTGCTGGTCCAGATGCACTGCCAGGCGCCAGCCGTCCCGTCTGCCGGCAACCATTCGAGCAGCACGGTGCGGTTGGTGGCCCCCAGCCAGGCGACACTCAATGAGGCCGGCGGTCCCGGCAGCAGACGCCAGTCGGTGATGCGGAAAACGGATTGCGCATCCAGCGGGTCGGTCTGGGCAACGAACTCGGCCCGATTGTCGAAACCGTCGCCATCCGGGTCCGCATCCGGGTCGGCATCGGGCGGCAACCCGATGGCCGCTGCCCAGCCCTCGAAGCTCTCGGGCGCCGCGGCGCCCGATGGCAAGGCCGCGTCGCCCGCGATAGCCGACGACGTGTCGGAGACGTCGAATGTCGTGCGCCAGGTTCCCGATAGCGGCGACTGCGCGGCGTCGCCCGTCGGGGTCAACCAGTAGGTCAACGAACCTTGGGAGGAAGCCGCCGTGAAGAGTCCGATCGCGAAGCTCAGACCATCGGCGCCCTGCCGCATGGCCACATCCGCTCCACCACTGTATTCGTATTCCGCGAAACGCCAGCCGGCGGGCACTTGTTCCCGTAGGATCAGGCAGGCGTCCGGACTGACCGGGAAGGACCAGGCGATCGAGATCGCCACGCGCGCGTCGTCCTCCAGCCGGATCGTGCGCAGACAATCCCCAACCCCTCGTTGCGCGACCGCGCACGCCATTACGGCGGACAGACAGAACACTCGGCAGCACGCGTTCATGTGCACCTCAAATCAAAGGCCTTCGATACCAGGCAGAGACGGGTGCGGGGCACTTGCCGACACCTCGACATCCATTGCAGCGGCACAATGGTGGCGCGATTCAGAGCCGCCAGGTTTGAACACTCAATCCGATGCATGATCCAGACACTAGAGAAACCCAGCCCTAAGATGGCATCAATTTACACTAGTAGCCTGCAGGCGCCAAACAACTTTTTGTTGTGGTTTAACGACACGCTTTGGCCCTTCCGTCTCACTTTTGCGAAGTTGCCGCCTTCGCTGCCGTCTCGTGGCATACTCCTTTGCCTTGCCGTATATCGCTGGACACCGCATGCGAAGATACGTCTTAACCTTCCTGGAGGGCATGTTGTATGATCGAACCGGACTAATGAAGAAGATCGCTCATTTCGGCGCTTTCGATCACGACAGCTACGGCGACTTGCTGTTCCCGAAGCTGGCCGAGTACCTCCTGCCGGATTTCGCGATCACGCATGTTGCGCCCACGGCCACGACAACGGAATGGAGCGACGCTTGCCCGGTCATCGCCCTGGAAGAGGCCGTCGCCAGAAACGACTGGGACGGCATTCTTGTAGGCGGCGGCGACATCATCCAGTCCGGCGGATGGCGCACGAGGAAGTGGCGCGACAGTTCCAGGTCGCTGCTTGGCGGACTTCCCGGATTGTGGATGGGTGCCGCGTTTCTCTCGGCCAAGCTCAATATACCGGCTGCATGGAACGCTCCAGGGGTACCGCTCCCGTTCCCCGACTGGTTCGCCGAATACGCGGCACTGGCGGGCGCATGCACGGACTATGTCGCCGTCCGCGACGCCGATAGCCGCGCGAACCTGGGGCCGGTTCTCAATGTCCCGATCTCCGTGGTTCCGGACACCGCCCTCATGGCCAGCCGGATTTGGCCCCTCGCTGAGCGGCAACGGCGGCTCGCGTTGTCGCTCTCGTGCGTTGACACCGCACGGCGGCACGCCGATATGCGCGCGGCGGTGCACAATCTGATCCGGGAACTGGATCTCGACGAGAGCGACATCGTCGTCGCGCCGCTGTTGCGCTGGGAGCTCGAAGAGTATCCTCCGGAGATCGTTCGCCAGGAGGCGCCGTTTGCCTCGCGCGCACCGTTGCCCGGGTGCCCCGGCCTGGTGGCGACCGCACGTCTGATCGGCGGCTCATCATGGTACGTGGGCAACTCGCTGCACGGTCTGATCACGGCGGTGTCTTATGGCATTCCGGCCGTAATCGTCGTTCCCGTCCACAACAAGGGCGCGCACAAGTACCGCGGTTTTCTGGAGGCTGCCGGGCTCGACCCCGCCGCCTATCTCGCGAACTGCTGGACCGAGGCCGGGGACCTTCTGCTGCGGCAGAAGCCTGCGCGGATTGCGGAGGAGACGCTCGCAACCTGCGAGCGCCATG
The DNA here is from genome assembly GCA_028718445.1 of Kiritimatiellia bacterium. Taxonomy (GTDB): domain Bacteria; phylum Verrucomicrobiota; class Kiritimatiellia; order RFP12; family JAAYLN01; genus JAQULY01. Next base: position 1,438 of record JAQULY010000262.1, on the reverse strand, counting down.
TCGGACGCCTCCGGTCGGTGCTGAGTTCCGGGCCTGTTGACAAAGCGCACATCTGGCGGCGGTTGGCCTCCAGTGCGCACCAGCGCAGCGAAACACTTTGCCTGATGGGGACGCCGGTGGAGCACTTGTGCGCGCACCTGCTGACCGAAGAGCATAACCTGGCGCTGGCGACGGACCGGGAGATGGCCCTCGTGTCCGCCTGGCAGTCGTGGCAGCAATCGCGACTCGGACGACTATCCAATCTGATCGCCCGGCTTCTCCGCTTCGTGGCCAATGCCATGCGTTGGTCGCGCGGTCTGCTCGACGCCGCCCTGCGGACGTTGCTGCTGAACGCGCTCGAACGCCACTGGATCGGAATGCTTGGGCTGAGACGAGTGCGGGAGCTTCCAGGGCTGGACTGGCTGTTGTCAAAATTGCAGCTTCCCTCCTCCTCGTCGCAAGTCATCGCGAAGATCGGTCCCTACTTGACACGTCGGGAGGAGGCTCTGTATCGCGAGGCCATCCTCCCTTTGCGGGCAGCAGGGCAGCAACAGCCATCGCGCATGTGCCGTCCCGAGGCGCCGTCCGCCACCCGCGGCGCGCCGTCCTGCACAAGACGACGAATTCTATTCGTGTGCGGCGAGTTCCCGAACCCGGTCCACGGTGGCGGCGGCAGGGTTGCCGGTTTCGTGAAGGCGCTGAGCCGTCACCACGACGTCCTGGTCGCCGCCTGGTACAAGCGCGAATGCGATGCCGAAGCCTATGCGAACCTGCGCCCGTATTGCCGTTCCCTGCTACGGCTGAGCATCGAGGATCTGGAGCACGGCTGCGCCGCCAAGATTCTGAAGGCGCTTGGCGGCCAACCGGCCGACATCGTGCACTACGAGTGGCCTCGATCGCTGAGGAGTTTCGATCGGCGGCTGGGGCGTTGCCACATATACACGCATATGGAGTCGGTGTCGTGCAGCCTGTGGATGGATCTCCAGCGACTGGAACCGTTGTCGCAGCTCTGGCTGAGGCGGCTGACGTAGTTGTTCGTGATGCTTCGGGTCGAAGTGCTTGACGCCGCGCGCGCCGACGCACAGGTCGTCGTCACCGCCAAGGATGGAGCCTTCCTGTCGCGCTTCGCGTCCGGCCGGGCTTATTATGTCGTGAACCACGGCGTCAATGTGTCGGATTTCCGTGTCCCCGAGCGACCTTGTCAGCCTGACGCGGTCATCTTCACGGGCAACTTCGACCACTATCCCAACACCGACGCCGCGCACTTCTTCATGAGCGAGATCCGCCCCATTATTCTCGAGTCAATCCCGGACCTGACGGTTTGGCTCGTCGGCGCCAATCCGCCGCTCTCGCTGCTTCGCTATGGCCGCGTTCGCAACGTGTTCGTGACCGGTCGCGTGCCGGACATCCGTCCCCACATTCAGAGGGCGGCAGTCTGCGTCGCCCCGCTGATTTCCGG
>JAQULY010000261.1 GCA_028718445.1 Kiritimatiellia bacterium | reverse complement strand
AGCTGCCGCCCAAGCGCGTACGCGCGCGGGTGCCGGATGGCGGCACGGTCGCGGTGGCCCCCAAACAGGACACTCTCCCGCTGGCGGCGGGGCAGGCGGGGGGGAAGGCAGTAGGCAGTCGGCAGGAGGCAGTAGGCAGTCAGCCGGAAGCCGGGCGTCGGGAGTCGGGAGTCGAGAGTCAGAAGCCGGAAGCGGCATCGCCAGCCGCCAAGCCGCGGGTGCCGCCAAAGCGGCGGCGCTCGCAAGCGGTGCAGCCGTCTCCCGCGCCGGCGCCGGGCGCGCAGGGCGGGGCTCAGGGCGCCACTCAATCCGGTCAACCCGGTCCCGCTGTCGCCGCGCTTTCCGGGGCGGATCAGGCGCGGCTCAAAGAGATTCAGGCCAAGCTCGCGGCCAAGCTCAAGGGCGGCGGCCAGGTGCGCGAAAGCGCGCCCACCTATGGCGGTCGGCGGCTGCTGCCGCCACGACGCGGCGCGGTGCGCGAGGCGACGGGATTCGATGCCGAGGCCATGACGCTCGGGGCGGAAATGGCGGGGCTTTACGTCAAGGGCGGCGTTACGACCTTTACGGACTTCGCTTCTGCGGTCAAGCGCGACATGCCCGAAACCTGGACGGGCCTGCAGCGCTATCTGCACGGTCTGTGGAACCTGGCTTACGCCGATCATCCGCATATCGAGGAAGTCACGCGCCAGCAGGCGGAAGCGGCCCTGGCCGCGCTGGGAGAGGCCGCGGCGCCAGCCCAGGCGAGCGTCGAGGGGCAAGTCGAAAGCGCCATCGTCGCGGCACAAGCCATGCGGGGAGAGTTTGCCAAGCGCCACGGGGCGCGCTGGGCCGATGAACTCACGCCCGACGAGCAAACCGCCTGGCGCGCGGCGATCGAGCGCGCGCGTTCCGCGGTGCAGGCCGCGCGCAAGGCCGGGGGTGCGCGCTGGTGGGATTTTCCCAGCGTGGCCGCGGCGCGCGCCTCGCAGGTGGGGCTGCCGGAAACCATTGCCGACGAGTCGGAAGAACGCGACCGGTTACGCGCGGATGTGGCCGTCAAGCTCTACGGCAACGGCGCGCCGGTCAAGGAGCGGCAACTCTGGATCGTCATGGGGCTACCCGGTTCCGGCAAGAGCCGCGTGGCGTCGAACGAGCTTAAGCGCAAGCATGGCGCTTTCGAGGTAGACGCCGACGAGGCCAAGGAGCATCTACCTGGCTTCGACGGCGGGGCCGGGGCCGGACGCGTCCACAAGGAAAGCGCCATCATCGCCGAAAGGCTCGTGATGGACAAGCGCTGCCGGCCGGCCGGCGATAACGTCGTCTGGCCGACCGTGGGCCGCAACGCGGCGAAGCTCTCGCAACTCGTAGCGCGCTGGCGTGCCGCGGATTATCGCGTCCACCTGGTCATGGTGGATGTGCAGGCCGATTCGAGCATCGAGCGCGTGTTGCTGCGCTGGGTCGCGACGGGGCGCTTTGTGGACCCCGAATATATCGCCGGTTTAGGGTTGCAGCCCGAAGAGACGTTTGGTAAGGTCAAAGCGGAGTGCGATACATATGAACGCTGGAGCAACGAAGTCCCAATCGGCACGCCTCCCCGCCTCGTCGAACGCGGCGGCGCCGTACTTCCGCAAGGGCGAGTCGGGCCGGGAACTGAGCGAGGAGCGCCTGGTGGACGGGGCGGCGCTGGTGGACGCGGAGGAGCAGCGGCTGGGCCGGCCACTGACGGATCTGGAGACGCTCAAAGTCGTCCGTCCGATCTACCGGTAAGGGCGCGCCGGCAGATAGCGGCGTGGGTGGCCGAAAGGCTCACTCAGGGCCTCGCGTTTAAGAACGCGGAACTCTTCAAGGCGGCGGATGCGGCTTACGGCGGCACACAGGCCGCGGGCGCCTACCAGGTCAAAGACGCCTACGACGCGATGGAGATGGGCGTCAACCTCTTCATCCGCAACGATCCCGCGCTGAGCGATGCGCGCCTGTCCGACCCAGCGCGCGCGGCGGCTGTCGTGAGCAAGTTGACGGCGCTCACTGACATGCTCGCCACCCAAGCGGCGCGCTCGGGCGAAATGGACGAGTTTCAGCAGTTCAGCACGCCTCCGCCATTCGCCTATGCCGTGGCCTGGGCGGCTAACCTGCAGCCCGCAGATTCCGTCCTCGAACCCTCGGCTGGTGTCGGCGGCATCGCCATATTCGCACAGGCCGCGGGCGTGCGTGAGGTGGTCGTCAACGAGTTGAGCAACCGTCGCCGCGCCATTCTCGACACGATGGATTTCACGCGCGTGCTGGGCGAGGACGCCTCGCTGCTGCATGCCGTCCTGCCGGCGGATGTGCAGCCCACGGTCGTGACGATGAACCCGCCCTTCTCGGCAACTGCCGGTCGCGTCGAGGGGCAACGTTCCACGGCCATCGGCGCGGCGCACGTCGAGCAGGCGTTGCGACGCCTGCAACCCGGCGGGCGGCTGGTGGCGATCGTGGGCAGCGGCATGGCGGGGCCGTCCTTCGCCCGGTGGTGGGATGGCATCAAGCAGGACTACCGCGTCCGGGCTGCGGTAGTGGTGGACGGACGGAACTACCGTAAATACGGCACGAGTTTCGACAACATGCTCTTGGTCATTGACAAGACCGGTCCTACGCTGGACAATCCAGTCGTCGGTGGGACCGTGGCAACGATCGAGGAGTTGATCCCGTTGCTGACGGAGGTGCGAAATGCGCGCGAAGTGGGACATGGCGAAACTGCGGGAACACCCGGCGAACGTGGCGGCGCTGGAGGTGCTGCGTCGCGACCTGCCGCAAGTGCAGGTGTCGGGCGACGATCTGCCGGCGTTCGTCCTGGCACGGGAGGTCCTGGAGTCGGGCGATCTGGACGAAAGCCTCAAGGCCCAGCGGCTCAACCGGGCGGAAGCGGCACAGGCTCTGGCGGAGTGGTGGATGTGGGCGCCGGAATCGGCCCTCTCTTCGATCAACCGCCACCTGGGGCAGCCGGTAGCGGTGGAGTCGTTGCCGGAACTGGCGGCGATGCCGGCCGGCGCAGCGGCGGCGGAGATCGTGTCGGCGCTGGTGCGGATGCCGGAACGGGCGTACCCGGCGCCGGCGATGTAGACGCCGCGACGGTCGAACGCGCCGAAGCCCGCAAACCCAAGGGCGCGCTAACCGACGCTATCTTCGAGGAATACGAGCCGCAGAAGGTCAAGGTTGCGCAGGCTCGTCCGCATCCCAGTCCGCTCGTCGAAAGCGCGGCCATGGCGGCAGTGGATGGCACGCCTGTTGCCGGCGCACCCGTCGCCGGCGTGGCCGAAGCGCCTGCGCCCTATGCGGCCGGTCCCGCGCGTCCCTGGCCGGAGGGGTTCGGCAAGGTGCTTCCCATGTCATCGGCGCCGGCGGTGGTCCATCACGCCGACCATCAGGCCGCCAAGGCGGGCGATCGCGATGCTGCCGCGCGCCTGGTGGTGGCGCTGGCCAAACCCGCCAAGCTGCGCGCCTGGGCGGCGGAGCATCCATCGGCGATTGTCCTGGCCGTGCATGGCGAAGAGGCCACCGGGCGCAATCAGTTGCCCGCCAAGTTTGCCGACTACATCGGTGAGGCGACCGGACTGCCCGTCGACCTCGGCATCGTCATGGCAAACCGCGTGGGGCACACCGGGCAGGGCCATTGGCACCGCCTGGCGATTCGCCCCACCTTCGATGGGCTGGTCATAGCCGGGCGCGAGTACTTGCTGGTTGACGATCTGGTGCGCGACGGCTCCACACTCTCGGAACTGCGCCAGTACATCGAGCGTGGCGGCGGCCGGGTGGCCGGCGTCATGGTGCTGGGCCATGCCATGTTCGCCACACAACTGGCGCTGACGCCCAAAACGCGGCTTGCCTTGGAGGCCAAGTATGAGTTATCATTACTCCGTGAGCTTCTCCAACAACAGGGCATCTATGGCGGCGAACATCTCGCCCTTACCGAAGGCGAAGCCCGAACGCTCCTTTCGGCCGGGTCCCTTGACGAAATCCGAAATCGAATCCTTGCGGCAAGACAGGCGGGAGTCGGCGGCGCACAGCCGGGAGTTCTTCCGCCAGCATATCCCGCATCTGATGGTGGAGCAGCAGGCCAAGTAGGGGAAAATCATGGCCAATACGCCATATCCCGAGATTCCCGAACGCCTGACGATGGCGGCGCCGCCACCGGTCCGGCCGCGCGCCGGCCGCTCCTTCCGCTATCCCGAAGCGCCCGAGCGCATCTACATGACGCACAACGGGCGCTATCTGCCCAAGGGCCTGGCCTCGCTCAAGCCGGGCGAACTGCGCTCGCTCAAGCGGATGGTGCGGGCGAATCGCGCCGCCATCTCGAAGGGCTGATCCGCGCCCAGTATCCCGAGCCCCAGGGCGAGCGGGCCGCGGCGGCGGTGCGCGAGGCCTTCGAGCAGTTGGAACTGGCCTTTGCCGCCAGCGACATTCCCTACGCGACCTCGCCGGCGGCGGCGGCTTCGCTCCTGCCGCCCAAGCGCAAGTCGCTCACGGCCGGCGAACGCGATGCGGCGGCTTTCCGGGGCTACCTCAAGCGCCTGGCCGCGGAGCAGGCGCGTCACCGTGTCTTCGTAGCCGAGGCGCTCGCCAATTGGGACGCGGGCAATATCGGCGCCATGCTGGGCGCGGGCGAAGCGCGCGCGAGTTTCTTCGATAGTTCGGTCGCCGATCGCGTCAAAACCGGGCAGGAGCTGTCCGGGCCGGACGCTTTCTGGCGTGCCAACGGCACCTTGGCGCTGGACGAGTCCAGCCGCCTCAAGATCGAATCGCCGCGCGATGTCGCCAAGCTCATGATGCCGCTACGGACGCCTGTCTACGAATCGTTCAAGGTGGTTGCCTTGGACGCGCAGGGCCGTGTTCTATCGGGGCGCGTCATTACCGTGGGGCTCGTGGACGCCTGCCTGGTGCATCCGCGCGAGGTCTTTGGGGCCTGTCCGCCGGGCACGGCCAAGGTGATCGTGTCGCACAACCATCCCAGCGGCGATCCATCTCCATCGAGAGAGGATCTCCGGATCACCCGGCAACTCGTCGCGGCCGGGCGCGTCCTGGGTATCGAGTGCGCCGATCACGTCGTAACCAACGGCAAATATCTGTCGATGCGCAACCAGGGAACGTTTGAGTTCGATGACGGTAAGCGGGAAACGGTCGAGTTCGATGGCAAGCAGCCCTACACTACCGGCCCAGATGCCGCCGGCGCTGCATATCCTGCCGCTAGCGCTGTCGGCCGCAGCCTGGCGTCCTGGGAGATCGTGGCGCTGGAGTCGCTGCCCAAGGTGCGCGACGTCGATCAACTGGCGGGCGTGGCCCGCCCGCTGCGCGAGGCGGCGCTGGCGCACGATGGCCAATGGCTGCATGTCCTCATGGTCAACACCAAGAATCAGCTCATTGGCGTCGAGCGCGTGGCGGTGGGCACGAAGAGTACCAGCGAGATCATGCGCCGCGTCTTGCAGGCCACCTACCGGCAGCCGGGTACGGCGGGCTTCTTTGTAGATTTCGGCTTCGACGGTCCGCGCGCGACCGCCATTGCGCAGCTTCTGGCTGACAATGTCGCCACTCCCGGTATTCCCATGGTGGACCTGCTCGACTCCCAGTACCGTTCCGCGCGTCTCCTGGGGCATTGGACCGGCACGACGTGGAAGGAGAACTGGCAATGGAATCGCAGTGCGCTCTCGGTTGCGCCCAGTCTGGCCATGGCCGCCGAGACGGATACGGCCGGGACGCCCGCGGGCGCCGTGGCGGAGGCAAGGGCGGTGTACGGCATGGTCTGCGAATCTGGTGTGCCCTACGGCACGGGCGGCTTGGCGCGTCCGGACGGCACGCCCGATTGGGAGAAGTTTGCTGAGCTGGCCCAGCGCGTCAGCGATTTCGAGGCGCGCGCCGGGCGGCGCGTCGAGATCACGCGCGCCATCGAGCGCGATCGCATGACGCGCCTGGCGCGCGAAGTGCAGGGGCTGAGGCGCAAGACCATCAAGGCCGAAGCCGAGAAGGCCGCCGGCAAGCAGGATGCGCTCGCCGCCGGCAAAGACGCGTTCCAAAAGGTGGTCGGGCGCGCACCCGATGACGAGGCCGCTTCGCTCGCCGCGCTCATGCGCGAGGCGCTCAACGCCGGCCGCAGCCGTGGCCGTGCCCAGAAGACCGCCTTCGACCTGCCGCGCATGCTGCGCGAGGCTCTCAACGCGCGCGTGCGCCGCTGGATGGGGTCTCAGCCGCTACCGGTGGACTGGCGCAAGCAGACCGCCTTCCACAATCTGCGCATGCTCGCTCAGTTGGACCAGATCGACCAGGCTATCGCCACGGCGCCGGCGGCGGACCGCTCCGGCGCGGCGGCGGCGGAGTTGCGGCGGCTCCTCGGCCTCTCGCGCGAAGAGTTTCAGGCGCTCACCGTCGAAGCCAAGCTGGGCGCAGTCGGATCCGCCTCGCTCCTGCAAAGCGCCCGCAGGGCCCTTGAACGCGACTTGCGCGCCTATTACAGGAGCGAGATTACCGCGCTCTTTGGCGGACGCCCGACAGAGAAGCGCCTGCCGGATGGCCGCACCATCAAGACCAAAACCGAAGGTATCGCGCGCCGCACGCTGCGGCAGATGGTCCCGGATGCCCGGCGCCAGATGGAAGAACTGATCGCCTCCATCGATTTCGAGGGTATGAACCGTCTTGGCTGGGACGACCTGCGTAAGATCGTCTCCCGCGCGCACGAGATCATGGCCGACGATGCGCTTGCCCGCGAGACCATCGCCGAGGACCACAAGACCCGGCGCGCCGACGCGGCCGACGAAGCCGCCGCGGAGATCGTTGCGGCGCGTCCGGAATTGGCGAAGGCTGGCACGGCCGACCCGCATGCTGGGGGACTGTTGCAGGGGAAGGAGTGGTTAAACGCGAGTCAGCGTACGCGCGTTCTGCTACTTGCCGGCGGACGCGAAGGCAGCGTCACCGCCACGGTGCTATCGCGCAACCTGCTGGCCGCCAACGAGCGCCAGCTCGATCTGGAGACGGCCGACCTCAAGGCGCTGGACGCCAAGCTCGCCGCCCTGGGGTACAGCCGGGAGGATCTGCTGGCGCTCTCCTATCAGCCCGAGACCGTATCGCTGGCCAATGGCGAAAGCGTCCTGCTGACGCGGGGCGAGATGCTGACCCTCTACGGCATGACGCTGGATGAAGGCGCCAGAATCAAGCTCGTGCACAACGGCTGGCGTCCCGCGCGCTACCGCGAGCAACCTGGGCGCACCGTACGCGGGGAGGGCGATGACTACGACTCCCGCCTGGCGGCGTCCGAAGCCATCGTAGCCGGCGTGGTCGGCCAGCTCTCGCCGCGCGAAAAGGCGCTGGTCGAGTTCATCGTCGTCGAACAGTCGCGCGAATGGGCGCGGCGGGGCAACGAGACTTCCCGCCTGGTCACCGGTGCCGAGCTCTTCGAAGACAAGCCCCACATCACCCTGGCCGGCGCCATCGACCGCGAGGCGGAGATACCCAACGTCGAAGACCCCGCCTTTTCCTTCCGCTCGCACATGGTAGACCGCATGGGGCTCACCAAGGAGCGCCAGAGCCATAGTCATCCGCTCCTGGTGCGCGACATCCTCTCGATCTATCGGCAGCAGGCGCGCGACATGTCCGTTTTCGCGGCCTGGTCCATCCCTTTCC
>JAQULY010000260.1 GCA_028718445.1 Kiritimatiellia bacterium | reverse complement strand
GACGCACGCCTGATGAACCACTTGCGGTTGATAGTAAGGCACGATTCCGCCCATCAGGGCAAACTCGTGGACCTTCTGCCCCGCACACTTCAGTTCCACCAGGAGATCGCCGCCAAAGTCCAGCCCGTCGAGCGATGCACGGACATACTCCCGGCCGTCCATCTCGCCGAAACACGGTGAAACCAGGTTTCCCGTGATTTCCTCGTACTTCTCCCGTGCCGGCCCTTCGCCATCGGTGCCGCGCTGCATCGCACCGTTGAGTTCCTGCGGGGGCACCACGCCAATCTTGCGCCCATACAGTTGCTCCAGGTTCGGCATCCAGGAAGCCTTCTCCGGGATCAGCCCGGCATCGAACGCGATAGATGCTGCTTCGGACCCACCGATACCTTGCGCGCGCCATGCGTGCCAGGCCGCTGTATTGGGGGAACCGCTGTCAGTTTGAAACGATATTGCTTTCATGGTGCTCTCCTTGAAGTTGATGCCCGATCCCCCGGGCGGTTGATTTCAAGGAGAGTTGCGGATCGCGGTGGTGGTAGAGAGCTTGTTCGGCGAGCGCGCGTCGGCCTGTAAGTGCCAAAAATGCAATAAACCGTCAACATTTCTCGGTGGAGTCAAAAGGGTTGTTGATAGGGTGCTATAAGGTCGATTTGAAGTTTGGCCTTAGACGGTTTATTGCAATATGTTATTGTCAATACTCCGGCGGCCTTTGTCCCCATGCGCTATCATTGCCACATGACTCCGAGCGCCACTCCCTCTCTATTCGATTCGCCCCAGACCTGGCTTGCCTCGCCCCTGGAGGCATTCATGTCATGGGTTATCACCTCGGACTTTAGCCGCAACAAACGAGGGGAGCCGCAGGCCCTGCGCGATTCCTCGATCAACCTCTATCGGACCATGTTCGCAAAGTTCGTCGCCCAGGTGCTGCCGGCGGCAAAGCCGGGGATGACCAGGAGAACCTTGCTGGATCTGAGCGCCGACGACATCCGCCAATTTCTTGACCAAAACGGGGTGAGGGGCGGAAACCGGAACCGCTACGTTCGTCTCCTGGAGCGCACCTACATACACCTGGCCACCCTTCTCCCGGTCACGGAGAACCCAGCGAAGGGCCTGGCCATCCAGGAGCAGACATCATCCAACCAGGACTACGACGAAACGGTATGGCTGACGGGCGAACAGCAACAAGCGGTATTGTCCGCATTGCCAATCGGTAACACTTGGAAGCACCAACGTAACCGCGCCATGATCGCCGCCGTGCTGGGTGGCGGCTTGAAGGTCAGTGAGACTATCCGACTGTCCGTGGCCAACATCGGCACCATCGAGTCGGACGGCAGCCTGCCTGTGGATGTATACCCAGGCGGGGCAGGGCGGTGGCATCGTACCCGGATCACGCCATTTGCGGCCGGGATCGTACTGGCATGGCTGGAAACTCGACAATCCCTACTGGTGGACAATCAGCCGATGCCGAGGAACCTGCTTTTCCCGGCTGACAACTTGGGGCGGGCACTGCACCCGGCAACAGTGTATCGGCAAGTGGCGTCTGTGCTCTCTGCCGCCAACCTCGATCCTGCTATCGTGAAGCGACGTGGTGCCCGCACACTGCGCAACACCTTTGCCGTGCGCGAGATCGCAACCGGCAGCCCGCTAGGCCTCGTGGGAGAATACCTGGGGCACAGGGCTGATCGGTCAACGAAGAGGTACAAGGTGTTGATGCGAAAGGCATTGATGAAATAATGCGGCAATAGGACGCCCACGGAGGAAGGAACTTTATACCGTACCACCTTCGGTGGACGCCTCTCCCGCGGTGCAGGATGCCTTCCTAGCGGCCATGACCTGGCAATTTGCGCCGACGATCCTGTTCCTCGCGCTCAAGTTCTTCCTCACGATCCAACTCTCGCCTCACTTTCTCAAGCTCGTCTCTCAATGTTGCATCGTTCGGATTGTGTTTAAGCTCTTCCTCAAGCCGCGCCCGCTCGCGGCGCAGCCTCTCAATTTTGATGAAACGCTCGTTTGCCACGCCTTTTTCTCCTTTTCTGGATGAAGTTAAGAACTTCCAATATTGCCAATTATCCTTTCAATTTGGCCGGTATTGCCGTAACTGGCTGATTGCAAAGGATTCCAAAAAGTTCCAATGTCGCATCGCTTGCAACTTTCCTGCAAGCAACTATTTTTCAAGCCGATTATTGGAACGCCTGCCCTGCCTACGCCGCCCCGAGTATTTGTTTTTATAAACAAAGGGTTGCAATAACATTGCCGCACAAGCGAGACCTGTGATTAAGATGCGTGAATGTTGCATTACATGCAATATTCTGTTATTATAGTCACCAATCCTGCAAAGAATGCACCGGCAACATTGGCAGTTCCACTTTTCGCCGTAGGGAGGCGAGGGCATGGCAAACAAGCACAATCTGAGCATCGCCCTGTCTGTTCCGCCGAAAGAACTCCCGGCCGCTGACGAGGCTTTGCTCGCAAAGATGCTTGATGCCTGGGTAAGCCGCCGCAAGGGCTCGCTCCGCCATACCGTGAAATCGGTTTCCCGCGACGTGACCATCGTGCGCGACTTCACCGCCCACTCCGGGCTACCGCCTTGGTTGTGGGACGAGGATGCGTTCGACGCTTGGTGCGACCACCTGGGCCTGGAGCGGAACATCGCAGTGTCCTCGCAGCGCCACTATCAAGGCGCCATCCGCACCTTCCTTGACTACCTTTGCCAGAACGTCGGCTTCCGCAATGAGATTCGCCGCGCCTACAACGTCGAGCCCCGCCAAATCTGCACGGAAGAGAATTGCATCCCCCACACGGTCGAGCGGGAGATCACGCAGGAGCGCACCGCCCTCACCCATCATCAGATTGAGGTCTTTTTCGATGGGCTAAAGCTCGCCGCCCAGGATGCCCACAAGTTCCATAGCAAGGACTTTCGGCCGCTTCAGCGGGATCGGGCGTTTTTCTTCGTTCTCTACGCGGCCGGACTCCGAATTTCCGAGGCGCTGGGCCTGAACATGGAGTCTTTCGACCCAAATCCGCACCGGCCGGAATTGGGCAGGTTCGGGTTCGTGAAGGTCTGGGGCAAGGGCAGCCGTGGAAGCGGGCCGCGCTTCCGCTCGGTGCCCGTCACCCATGCCAACCTGCCGGCCATGCTCGACTGGTATCAGGCGAAGGTCCGGCCCCACTTTCTGGATCACGCGGACCCAAACGAAAAGGCTCTGTTCCTGTCCGAGCGCGGAAACAGGCTGCGCATATCGTCGGCGGAATACAGATTCCAAAAGGCCCTGGTGATCGCCGGCCTGGATGGGCTGGGCTTCACGCCCCATTGCCTGCGACATTCCAGCGTCACGCATGAGTCCCTGCGTTTCAGCATGGAGGCCGTGCGCCGCAAGCATGGACACAGTTCATCCGCTGTGACCCAGACCTACATGCACGTCCCCGACGAAATGGTGGACGAAGAGATCAGCCGCGTGGTCGGCAACCAGTTGGACGAGCTTCTGAAATAGGGCGGCTCGGTTGCCATGATATTGGGCGCGGGCATCACGGGTAATACATTTGAAGAACAGTTGCAGTGCAAGAGTATGAAAGGGAAAGCAAATGGCGAAAACCTCTGCTGAACGGCAAGCGGCCTATCGCTCGCGGCGCAACGACGGCGAGGGCGAGCGGCGCTTGAATGGCTGGATCAGCGTCAAGGCGTACCTGGCGCTTGACCGTTTGGCCCGTCGTTACGGCGTAACGAAACGGGAATGGCTTGAGCGGATGGTGATCGCCGCCGATGACGACGTGTTGCGCACCCTGGAACTCGATACCCCCGAATGGGACGCCTACTTTACCGTTACGGCGTAACGTACAGGCGCGAGCAATGGAATCTGAACAATACGAACGGGGAGCAAGAACATGAGCGATGCCGACATCAAACTTACTCTGGATTGGCGCCTGCGCGTCAGGATGGCCGAGGCCAGGATTCCCTCCGCCACGGAACTGGCGCGCAGGCTGTCCGCCGTCGGTTACGAGATCACCAGTTCCCAACTCACGCGCATCGTGGACGACAGGCCCTCCCAGGTGAAGACGGCCCTGCTGGAAGCGTTGCTGAAGGTCTTGGGGGGCACGCTTGACGACCTCATGCCCGTGCGTCGCGAGGCGATTGTGCCGGAACCGGTTGTCGAGGTGCCCCAGCCCGCGCCTGCGCCCAGGAAGCGGCGCAAGCCGGCGGCGGTCAAGCCAGAAACGCCGGAAAGCGACGACGACATTGGCGGGCCGAATGTTACCGCATTCCCCATCCCGAAAAAGCCATAACCGCACCCTTCAGAGACTGCCGCAATGCCCTCGCGCCCCGCTCATACCGCATGCACTGGCTGCGGCCAGCCAATGGCGAAAGCCAAGCTGGTCAGGCCCGGCGAAGCGTTGTGCGGCACCTGCGTTTCGCACATTCCGGTAGAACCCTGCACCGGCTGCGGCCGGAACACGCGCCGACGGGACAATAACGGACAGCCCCTCTGCAAGAAATGCCAGAACAAGGACCGGACATGCTTGCGTTGCGGCAAGCCCCTGCCGCGCGCCAGCCTGCTCGTGGAAGGCGGGGCGGTGTGCTATCCATGCTCCCTATACTACAAGGAACCGGAAACCTGCCAACAGTGCGGGCAGATGGACTTGGCGCTGGTAGCGGTGGAACTTGCCGAAGGCCGCCGCAAGGTATGCCATAGCTGCTGGGCGCGCCATCAAGGGTTTGCAACCTGCTCGGTGTGCCGAAAACACCGCCGACCGGCCGGCGCCACGATGGACGGGAAGCCCATCTGCAAACGCTGCCTGGAAGCGGGCGGAAAGCCCTTCATCTGCCCCAAGTGCGGCAAGGAGGGCATCCGGCACAGTGCCTCGCGTTGCATGGATTGCTACCAGCGGGACGTGGTGGAGAAACGCTTCAACGAGGCTGCCGTTCTCCTGCAAAACACCTGGGCCAAGGATGCCTTTCTTTCTTTCCGGCCTGCCCTGTTGGAGGAAATTCTGCCGCTCAAGGCTTTGGTCCGGGTCGATAAATATTTTCTGCTGTTTGCCAGGCTCGACGCCTCGTTCTCCCGCCCATCCGAGATCACCCCGGAAGCTTTGCTCAAGGCTGCCGGCGGACTGGATGGGCTGCGCCGCTTCGCCGTGCCCTACGGCCACCTGGTCAAGACCGGCGTGATTCCCGAAATCACCCGTGCGCTATTGGCGGACACTCAGGAAACCCTACGGCAGGATGGCATGCTTGAGGCAACCGACTCCCATTGGTATGGGCCGGTATTGCGCCGTTTCCGCGACCACCTGGAAACAGTGCGCGCCCGGTATGACCGCAGGGGTTGGAAAGGGGAAAAGTCCCGCATGAAGGCGCGGACCATCACCTCGAATCTGCGCGCCGCACGGCAATTCTGTGAAGACTTGGACGGGGCCGGGGTGGCCATGCTCTCCCAGCTTGACGCGAAACATATGGATCGCTTCCTGATGGCTCATTCCGGCTCGGCGAATTCCATCCGGGCCTTTGTGCGTTATCTCAACCGCAAGGAAAAGCTGTTCCGCGCCCTGAAGATCAAGACTGTGAGCCAGGACTTGGCCATGGACGATTTCCTGTCCCGAGAGAAACAGGGCGACCTGCTCCGGGCCTGGCTGAATCCCGATGATGCCGGACTGCGGGAAGCCCTGATGGGACTGTTCCTGCTGCTGTACGCCCAAACGGTGAAGCGCGCCATATCGCTGAAGTTGTCCGATATTTCCATGTCCAGGGGCACCTACCGCGTTCTGTTCGGGCGGACGGAAATCGCCCTAGATGCGCGGGTCGGGGCCGTGCTTGCGCGCCATCTGGAAACCAGGAAGGCGCTGGCCACGTTGGACGATGCGGACGACAACGGCTATCTGTTCCCCGGCCGGCGGCACGGGGAGCACCTGACGGCGGCGGCGGTAACGGTTTGGCTCCACCGAAACAAGGTGCAGGCCGAGCAGCTTTTCGCGACGGCCCTGTTCAATGCTTACCGCAGCGGCCTGCGCCATCCCAAGGTGTTGGTGAAGGCATTCGGCATCACGTCCGTCACGGCAATCAAGTACCTCAATCTGATTGATCCGCGCATGACCGACGAGATGCACATGAGGGCCGCATCGTGAAGAAGGCAGAGCCGTGGTGGCTGTACATGTTGGAATGCCAGGGCGGCGGAATCTACACGGGCATCGCCAAAGACCCGGATGCCCGCTTCCAGGAGCATGCTACGAAGAAGGGAGCGAGATACACCAAGATGTTCCCGCCGATCCGTATCATTGCGCGGGTGCAGTACCCCAACCACCGGGAAGCGGCACAGGCCGAGGTGAGAATGAAGAGGCTGACGCCGTTGGAGAAACGGCAATGGGCGTATGCCTTGCTTGGCGAGACTGGATAGCCCGGTATCCGCAGGTCACGGGTGCTGGACATACCCTAACTCAGGGTCAAGTGCCCGTCGTATTTCTTTAGCCTAACTGTGAACCAGAACGTGCTGCCGGTACCGAAGGTGCTTTCACAGCCGGCATCGCCCCCCATGATTTGGGAGATCTTTTTTGTCAAGGCCAATCCCATTCCAATACCGCCGTGCTTGCGTGTCAAAGAGTCGTCGGCCTGCGCGAAGATTGAAAACAGACGTTGGAGGTTGTTAGGGGCAATTCCGGCGCCGGTATCCTCGACCTCCAAACGGATCAACATGGTATCGGTGGTTTCCTCGACCAACCTGGAGCGCAGGAGCACGCGGCCGGTCTCGGTGAATTTGATGGCGTTGTCCGTGTAGTTGAACAATGCGATCTTGAGGTATGCCATGTCTCCCATAAGCATGGTACCCAACGGTGCCGCTTCAATAAGTGTGTGCAGGCGCTTGGCAGCGGTTTTTTCCTGCATTGTCGAGGCCACCTCGGTCAGCAGGTTATGAATGTCTATCGGCGCAGCGATCAGGTTTGTCTTCCCCGATTCTATGTCGGTAAGGGCCAGAATCGTACTGACGATGCCGGTAAGCCGATTGCATGCGGCTTCAAGCTTGTTCATGCGGTCTGCTTGCTTCGGCGTGAGCGGATCGCGCCGGATCAGCTGCACCATACCGAAAATCTGGTGCAATGGAGTATTCATTTCATGGCTCATGGTGGTCATGAACGTACTCTTCGCAATGTTGGCAACTTCAGCAGCTTCCTTTGCGATGGCGAGCGCGGCCGTACGCTCTTCAACAAGGTTTTCCAGGTGTTTGCGGTACTTTTCTAGTTCGACTTCGGCTTGCTTGCGCTCGGTGATGTCCAAGTTGGTTCCCGTCACGCGAATTGCGCGACCGTTCGCGTGACGCTCCACCACCTTGCCGCGTGAAAGTATCCAGATCCAATGCCCATCCTTGTGGCGCATCCGGCATTCCGCTTCAAACCTCGGCGTCACCCCTTTCAGGTGCCCATAGAAGGCTTCCCCCAGTTTGAACGCGTCATCCGGGTTTAGCCAAGGCCTCAGTGTTTCAATACTGGCCTCGATTTCCTCTGGATCGTGGCCCAGCATGGTCACAAAACGTGGATTGTGGGTGTACTTGCCGGTCTGAATATCCAGATCCCAAAAGCCAAGGTCGGCGCCAGCAAGCGCCAGTTCTATCCTTTGCTGACTCAAATAATGGTCGGTGATGTCACGGGTGACTCCCAACAGGCCGGTGATCCTGTGCTCCCTGTCACGCATAGGAACG
>JAQULY010000259.1:655-7704 GCA_028718445.1 Kiritimatiellia bacterium | reverse complement strand
GCCGGGCGTGGGCAAGTTCCTGCTCCATGACACGCCACCGCCCACGAGCACCGGCGGTCGCGGCGGACACGAGTGGGTGGCCTACCGGGTCAACAATCTGGCCATCGACAAACCGCACTTGCTGGTCGTGGAGTACCCCGACATTGACGATATGATCGTCTGCCTCTCGATCATGCACCCATTTGCCGGTGATGTGCCGCCGGACAAGGACGGCAAGCGGACGGTGACCCTCCAGAACGTCCTCGACTACAAGAAGGCCAGGAATCTGGGGCCCCAGGGCAACTACCTGGTGACCGCGACGCCCGGTTTCGTGGCTGGCAACGGTTGGCCGCTGACGGGCAAAAGGCAGTCCTTCAGCACGGTGTTTTATCCGGGGGACGACTTCGCGGTGATCCAGTTCGACAACTACAGCTACATCAATCCGAAACCGATGCGGCTGAGCCGGGTGATAGTGTACGAGATTCAGGACGATATCCCCAAGCTGGACGCGCCGAACCTGGCGAACGACCGGATTTTCGGGCACTACGACGAATGGCTGCGCGATCCGACGCGGAACTTTGCCGCCAGGTCCTATGTGCTGGGCGAGATGGGGAGCCAGGGGGTTGCTGCGCCTGGTCATCAAAACAAGTTTTACAGGTGGAACTACGTCACTGCAGAGCGGCTGGTGAAGTACCTGCGCTTCCGCGGCGAGAACACCTGGTTCGGCGGCGTGGTTCGCTACGGCAGCGCCATGTACCCGTCGGAGACGGCGCATGGCGGCGGCCCCGACATGGGACCCCTTTTCGCCCGGATGTTCGAGGAGAATGGGCTGACCTTTGTGCCGTCACTTGCCGTCTTGCCGACCTTCCCGGTCAGGCTGCTCGACCGTCACACCAGCTATGACGTGGCGCAGTGGGCTGACAGTTCCCTCCAGGTCAACGCCAATGGAGGCTTCAGCTATATTATCTGGGGACGCGGGCGCGCGCCCAATCCGCTGCATCCCGGCGTGCGGGAAGCGTTCGCGGCGCAAGCCGCCGAGATAGCCAGGATCTACAAGGATTACCCGGCGGTGAAGGGTGTCATGGACATCAACAGCCTCAACAACGGGTACCTGTATCCGGCGTACTTCGGCCCGTCGTTCATTCCCACCCCGCCACCGGGTTTCGACTACGAGGACGCGTCGTATCGGTTCACCTACGACGATCGCACAACCGCCGAGTTCGAGAAACGGACCGGCATCAAGGTTCCCGCCGTGGGACCGAAGCGCTTTGCGGAACGTAAACAGTGGTTGCTGGCCAACCACAAGGAAGCGTGGGCGGACTTCCGCTGTCAGGTGATCGCCGAAGCCTTCGAAGAGTTGGCTAAGCCGGTCAAGGCGGAGTCCCCGCGCATGGAGTTCTTCGCCAGCGAGTCGGGCGGCAACGCTGCGGTGGCCTATGTAGGCGGTCCCAACACCTGGACAAGCCGCGATATGCTGCGCATGATGGGATCGCATCTGACGGCGCCACGTCAGCCCGACTATGTTCCCGGTTACTTCTTCAACGAGATGAACGGCGGTTCGGTTGGGCACTGGGGCATGGTCAAGAAGGAGAATCTCGCGCGGTTCAACGCCCTGAACACGGACCCCAGCACGGATGGCATCCTGGACGGTAACGAGCGGGTAGGCGCCTGCCTCGGACGTTCGTTCTTCGAGTACTACAGCCGGCCGTATCCCCCGGCGCGGCCTTGGTACACGAGCAAAGTCCACTCCTGCCGCTATCCGGTGGCGGGGAACCGCGGCGGCATGCTGGACTTCGCGGTCGTCCTCTCGCGTTGCGCGCCGCTCTACATCTGCGACTACTGGGTGGACGGCTGCATCCCGCAGGGACACGACGAACAGTTCCGCGAGTTCACGGCCGCCTACCGGACCATCCCGTTGGGCAAGTACAAGACCTTTTTTTCCGAGGGATATCCGGGTGTGACTGTCCGTAGCGCCACGTCGCAGGGCAAGACTTACCTCTATGCGGTCAACACCGCCGCCGAACGGCGGAGTGTGGCCCTGGAGATCAGAGGGGAGCTGAAAGAACGTACCGCCGGCTATCCGGCACTGGCGGGGGAGGGGAAGGCGTGGCCCATCAGCCTCGAACCCTACGCCGTGCGGGTGTTCGAGGTCGTCGGCGGAGAGCTCGTAGCGGCTGGAACAAAGTGATGGGCAAGCTCACAGGCACCTTACTCGTGCCCTGATCACGCAATTTCGCGTCGGGCACAACGGCGCGCCAGGTCCGCCACGTCATCCCGCGTCGGCAGGCAGGCCTTTTCGAGCCGGCCGCACACCGGCAGCGGCACGTCGGGGCCGGCGAGCAGACCGGGCGGCCCGTCAAAGTAGTCGTAGTAGCGGCGCTGGCATTCCTGGGCGATGCGCGCACCGACGGTGAGACTGGCGGGCGACTGCTCGACCACGGCCAGCGCGCCGGTCTTGGAGATCGAGCGTCCCAGCGTCGCGTAGTCAATGCCGGCGGAGTCCAGCGTGCGCAAGTCTATGACCTCGGCCTCGATACCATCGGCGGCCAGCAGTTCGGCCGCTTCAAGCGCCAGGGCGGTCATCCAGCCGTAGGCCGCGACGGTAACGTCCCGGCCCACCCGCCGCACGCTAGCCGTGCCGGGT
This sequence comes from Kiritimatiellia bacterium, assembly GCA_028718445.1. Lineage (GTDB taxonomy): Bacteria > Verrucomicrobiota > Kiritimatiellia > RFP12 > JAAYLN01 > JAQULY01. The sequence goes on along the minus strand of JAQULY010000259.1, from coordinate 5,081 downwards.
TGCACCACGAAATCGAGGTCCGCTTCGGGGACGGCGAACGCGCGATTGTAGAACTCGTGGTGCTCGACTATGACGGTCGGACTGCGCGAGCGCATGGCGGCGTTAAACAGACCGATGTAGTCGAAGGCCGTGGTGGGCACGAAGATGCGCCAGCCGGGAAAAAGCGCGAAGAGTGCCACCGGATCCATGCTGTGCTGGGCGCCATATCCCAGTCCGCTGGCCACGCGGGTGCGCACTACCAACGGCATGCCCACATGGCCGCCATAGATGTGGGTCAACTGCCCGATCTGGTTGAACAACTGGTCGGCGGCCACGAGCACGAAGCTGCCGAACATGATCTCGACGATCGGATGCATACCGTTCATGGCCGCGCCGGCGGCGAGCCCGCAGAAGCCGGCCTCGGAAATGGGCGTGTTGCGGACACGTTCCGGAAACCTGGCGGGCAGTCCCTTGGTGGCGCCATAGGCGCCGCCGCCGAAGTTGGCGACCTCCTCACCAAGCACGAAGGCGAGCGGATCGCGCTCCAGCCAGCGGCCCGTAACCTCGGAGATGGCGGCCGCGTACTTTACCTCGCGCGTGCAGGCGATTCGGTCCGCCTCGACGAATGGGCCGCGCATGCACGCGGCCTCGTCGCGCAGTCCGCGCGACAGGTCCGCGACGGCCGGCCACAGATTTGCGCGCACGCGCCACGCGCCGTCGGCGTCGGCGTCGCGCTCGGTGGCGTAGTCCACGGCCTGGCGCAAACACCTTTCCACGTCCTCCCGCAGGGCGTGCTCGTCGGCGTCGCTCAGAAGGCCGCGCCGTCGCAGGTGCGCGCGGCACAACGCCAGCGGGTCGCGCTGCCGCTGCGCGTCTTCCTCTTCCTTTGTGCGATAACCGAAGGCGCTGCCGGGCCGCTGTCCGGCATGGTGGCAATAGCGATAGGTTTCGGCCTCGATGTAGCAGGGGAGCCAACCCTCGCCGCGGCGGCGGATGACTTCGGCCACGGCGAGACGGACGGACAACGGGTCCATGCCGTCGGTCTGGATGCCGGGCATGTCATAGGCCGCCGCCACTTCGCAGAGCCGCGGGGCCGAACAGGCCCGTTGCCGGCTGGTGGCGACGGCATACTGGTTGTTCTCAATGAAGTAGATCACGGGCACCTTCCAGATGCCGGCGAGATTGGATGCCTCGTTCAGCACGCCCTGGTAGACGGCGCCGTCGCCGAGGAAACTGACGGTTACGTCCGGCCTCCCCTGGAAGGCGTCGGCCCATGCCACGCCCGCGGCATGCGCCACGCCTCCGGCCACGATGGCGTTGGTTCCCGCCACGCCGGCCGCGGGATGGTTCAGGTGCATCGAGCCGCCGCGTCCCGAGCTGCAGCCCTCCATCAGGCCCATGACCTCGCAGAGCAGAATGCGCGTCTCGTCGTCCATCTTCGGCGTCAGCCCCGCCACCAGCGGGTCGTAGCCCGCTGGCGCGACGGCGCACAGCACCTTGGCGAGATACTGGTGATGGGCGCGATGGCTGCCGGTGATCTTGTCGGCGCCGCGCAACGCCAGGGCTACGCCGGCCGCCGTGGCCTCCTGGCCGATACTGGTGTGGACCGGGCCGTTGATCAGTTCGCGCTCCTTGAGGTCCAGCAGCGTTTCCTCAAAGCGGCGGATGAGCAGCATCAGCATGAACATCCAGCGCAGCTCCGCCGCCGGCACTGCATCCCAGTCCGACGCCTCGGCCGTCAGGCGCCGCATCGGCGCGCGGATCTTCAGAGTGTCCAGTTTCATGGCTCAACGTCCCCGCGGCGCGTGTTTCAGGTAGACGGACTTGGCCTCCACGAAGAATTCGAGTCCCTGGCGGGCGTTTTCCGGCGGCCCGTAACCGGACTCCTTCCATCCGCCAAATGGTAGCGAAGGGTCCTTGAAGCCAGTGTGCATGTTGACGTGCGCCACGCCGGCCTCGATCTCGGCGATGTAACGCAGCGACGCGTCCAGGCGTTGCGTGAAAATGCCCGAAGACAGTCCGTAGACCGAACGATTAGCCAGCGCCAGGGCTTCGTCCAGATCGCGGAACCGGACGACGGCCAGAACCGGACCGAAGATTTCGTCGCGGAAAATCGCCATGTCCGGGGTCACGCCGGCGAAGACGGTCGGACGGACGAAGTAACCTTCAGCCAGCGCGCCCTCGGCCACGCCGCCCGTAACCTTGCGCGCGCCCTCGCGCTCCGCCGTTGCGATCGCCTGCGCGACGCCCTCGAACTGCCGGAAGCCGGCCACGGGGCCCATTTCGGTATGCTCATCCAGCGGATCGCCCAGAACGAGACGCTCGCAACGTCGCGCGAGCATGTCCAGGAACCGGTCGTGCACGGCGTCGTGCAGCAGCAGCCGGCTGGTAGCCGTGCACCACTGTCCGGCGCAACCGAACCCGGCGGTCATCACGGCCGTCAGCGCCGCCTCCAGGTCGGCGTCGTCCATGACGATCAGGGCGTTCTTGCCGCCCAGTTCCAGTTGGGTGCGCGTCAGGTTCGCCGCCGCGCGCTGCTGGATTCGTTTGCCGACGGCCGTCGAGCCCGTGAAGGAGATCGCGCGCACGCGCGCGTCGTCCACCAGCGCGTCGCCGACGGACGATCCGGCGCCCGTAACGCAGTTGAAGACGCCGGGCGGCAACCCGGCCCTGGCGGTCAGTGCCGCCATGAAGATACCGGACCAGGGCGTGTAGCTGGCGGGCTTGAAGACCACCGCATTGCCCATCAGCAGCGCCGGTATGGCCTTGCGGCACATCACGTTCACGGGGTAGTTCCAGGGACTGACGATGCCGACGACGCCGACGGGATGGTACTGCACCCATCCCGTCATGCCCGTCGCCGAGATGGGTAGCGTATGTCCGCCAAAAGCCGAAGCCTGATTGACGTGGTGACGGCCCTCGATGAGCGCCGAGTCAACCTCCGCCCGGGCCTCGCGGATGGTCTTGCCGTTTTCCCGGCACACGATTGTCGCCAAATTTTCGCGCTCGGCCTTCAACAGGTCCAGCAGACGGGCGCAGGTCGTCTGCCTTTCCCCGAGCGCGGTGCCGCGCCACGCGGGCAGCGCCGCCGCCGCGGCCTCGACGGCCGCGCGCATGTCGACGGGCTCCGACGCCTGGAACCGGGCGATCGCGGAGTTCCTGTGAGCGGGATTCTCGTCGTCGAACGTCAGGCCCGAACCGGCCTCGCGCCATTGTCCGCCCACCCAGTTCCGGAAAACCTCCGGCGCGGCCGTTTCCGTGGCCGGCGGCGCCGCCTTGCGAACACTAGCGTTCATAATGTATACAATCCGATCAAACCAATGGAATTCGAAGCGCCGTGATGATCGGCGAAGCCGCACGTGAAGTCAAGCGCGACACGCTAGACAGTGTATACAATAACGCCGAGGTTCCGCTTGCATGGCGGCCGCTGGTATGTTTTGATGTTGCCATGAAGTCGCAGCGTAGGCACACCAGCGTATACACGACGCTCTTCGATCGCGTGATCGCTGGCAGCTATCCTCCCGGCACGAAGCTGGCGGAGGAGAGCCTGGCGCTGGAGTTCGGCATCAGCCGCACGCCCGTGCGGGAGATTCTGCGTCTGCTGGAACAGGATGGTCTGGTGCGCTCCGAGCCGCGTCGCGGCGTGCGCGTCGTGCCGTTTGCCGCCGATGACGTGGAGGAGGTATACGACATTCGCAAGGCGCTGGAGCTGCTGGCCGTGGATTGCGCCGTGCGCACGCTGAGTTTGCAGCGGCTGCGCGAGTTGCGGGACATGGTCGCGGCGTTGGGGGCGTCACGCGATGTTGCGCGGCATGTGGATCTGGACCGGGCGATCCACGGCTGCATTGTGGAGGGCTGTCACCGTCCGCGTCTGGCCGCGGTGCTGGACCGGCACCTGCGGCTGGTGCAGCATTTCCGGTTTCTCGGTTTTCGCGATGCGGCGGTTATCCGGCGCACGACGCTGGAACACGCCGCATTGCTGGACGCGCTGTTGGCGCGCCGCGCCGATGACGCCAGGGCGGCGCTGGCGGCGCACTTGGACGCGGCCAAGCGCCAAGTGCTGGCGCAGCTCTGCGCACCGCCGGCCAGGACGCGGCCGGAACGGCGCCGGCGGAAGGGTCGTGCGGCCGCGGTGCGCACCGGAACCGCCAAACAACTGTAAAGGCGGCGTCCTTCTCCCTATCTGGCTCTATCGCGTTCCTCGATCATCCATCTCCTGGATCAGTTGCATTCCATGCCGGAACTGTCGTAGACTGCCGGACTTGTTTGCCGCAAGTGATGCTCGTGATATGACTGCCTATTTGCTACTCATCATCGGCGCCATCCTGGTCAACAACTTCGTGTTGAACCGGTTTCTGGGCATTTGTCCCTTTCTTGGCGTGTCCAAGCGGTTGGAGACGGCGTTGGGTATGGCGGGCGCCGTGATCTTCGTGATGGCGGCGGCGGC
>JAQULY010000259.1:0-645 GCA_028718445.1 Kiritimatiellia bacterium | reverse complement strand
TGACTTGGACGCTGCAACGGTTCGTGCTGCGTCCGCTGGGGCTGGAGTACCTGCAGACGATCGCGTTTATCCTGGTGATTGCCGCTTTCGTGCAACTGGTCGAGATCATCCTCAAGCGTTTCGCCGCCGCGCTGCACGCGGCGCTGGGCATTTATCTGCCGCTGATCACCACCAACTGCGCCGTTCTGGGCGTGGCGGTCATGAACGTCAAGGAGCGGCACAATTTCGGCCAGTCCGTAGTCTTCGCCACCGCCGCGGCGGTGGGTTTTTCGTTTGCGCTGGTGATCTTCACGGGATTGCGCGAGAAGATTGACCGCGCCGATCCGCCGCGCGCCTTCCGGGGCGTGGCCATCGCCCTGGTAACGGCCGGGTTGCTCAGCCTGGCCTTCATGGGTTTCAACGGCTTGGTGAAATGAGTCTGGCATGGACCCTCTGGTAATCAACACGGTGCTCTGGATCGGCGGTATCGGACTGGTCTGCGGACTGGCTCTGGCCGTGGCCGCGAAGTACCTGGGCGTGCACGAGGATCCGCGCATCGAGCAAGTGACCCAGATGCTGCCGGGAGTCAACTGCGGCGGCTGCGGTCTGGCCGGGTGCGCCAGCTACGCCGCGGCCCTGGTGGAGGGCAAGGCAGCGGCCAACCTC
>JAQULY010000258.1 GCA_028718445.1 Kiritimatiellia bacterium | reverse complement strand
CCAGCGTCTGTCGCGCGCGATCCTGCCGCTGCTGACGGCTGGCGTGCTTGGTCTCTTCCTGGCAACGCTCCCCGGCACCATCGCCGGATTCGGCGCCGCGGCCGCCGCGCTGCGCCGGGCCATGACGGCTCCGGCCGGCGCGCTGTGCCTGGCGCTGGCCTTGGCCGCGGCCCTGATGCCGCCGTCCCTGCCGGCCTGCGCGCCCGGCGCGCCGCAACCCGACGCCTTCCGTCACGCCCTGCGCCGTTTCGCGTCACAGGCGCTCCTCGGCCTGGCGGCCGGCGCCCTGCCGCTGCTGGCGTGGAAATCAGAAGCCGCGCTCCCCTGGCCGGCGTTGCTGGTGTGGCTGACACTCTGCCCCTGGCCGCGCCTGTTCAGACTGAGCTATACGCCGCTGCTGGCGGGCCCTCTAGTCTGGTGCGCCATGAAGCTGACGGCGTAGCGACGCGGTGACTTCCTGACTTGGTGACGCCGAAGCGAGTCGAACGTGGCCTCACGGCGCGAGTTCGACGCGGTAGAAGCGCTGCGTCTGCACGCCGTCGCACGGCAGCCAGACGGTTGTGACCGTGCCGGTCGCCACGATCGGCGTCTCGGCTGATTGCCATTCGGTCTCGCCCGGCCATGCGAACGGCTGCGCCGTCCAGCCTTCGGCGGGCAACGTCTCCGCGGCGCTGACATGGTAGCTCAAGCCAGGCACCGACTCGAAGCCCAGCTCAGTGACCATGCCGGTGGCCACGGCAATCGAGGCGATGCGCAGCAACGGCGCGTCCAGTAAGTCCGTGGGATCGGTCGCGCCCGGGTACTCCTGCCAGGTCTTGTAGCTGTCCTCATCCTGGTCGGCGACGTCGTCGTTGGCGTTGGTCAGACCGTAGCCGGCCAGCCAGGCGGTGTCCGTCCCCCAGGAGGTGATATCGTGGCGCACCACCGTAGCCGGATCGCCCAGCAGCGTCTGCGTCGGCAGATGCAGGGGCTTCACCATACCGCCGTCCCGCACCGCCTGCATCGTCTGGCGAATCAGGTCGCCTAGCCTGAGGGGACGAGACGAGTCGTAGAGCAGTTCGAAGAACTTCTCGCCGGTGCTCGTGGCGTCGGTAGGGTCCATCGGCGCGGCCGAGGCATACAGCGCCGCAAAGCCGGTATCGGGCCAGTGCATGGCTCTCTGCCCCATGCAATAGCCGTCGCTGCCGATGGTGGAAGGCAGGTAGAACTGGTTGTTGACGCACGACATGGAGATGCCGACGGGTTGCCAGGGCCACATCTGAATACCGCCGTCTTTCATGACGTATGCTCCCAAGACTTTGCCGGCATTCATGACCGCGCCACTCAGGTCCGGGTTACCGCTTCCTCCCATGGTCGTCGCTCCTCCGTGCCCCAGATAGTAGAACAGTCCTGCGCCGTCCTGAAGCGTCTCGGCAATCGGACCTTTCAGATCGTCGCTGCCGACGGTGTAGCGATAGTGCTTGATGACTCGCATGTTCGCATTGCTAGCGAAAGCGGCCGAGGTGTTCACGCTGGTGTGAAGATTGATGCCGGCCGGGACGTTATAGGTAGGCAGATCGGCTGCGCAGAGCACATTGGTCTTGAAGCCTTGCGCCTGCTCGTAGCGGCGCATCTTGGCGAGCACGACGGCGCACTGATTGCTGGTGGAAACCGCCAGCCGGCCGATGGCTATCTCGGGAACACCGTTGGAATCGTCATCCACGAAATTGACGTCGGCGGCGCTGGCTTCGTGCACGCTGTAATCGGGATCGTTCTCGTTAGGAAAGACGATGTGCGTCAAAAGCGGTGGCAGCAGACTGGGATCGTTGGCGGTGTTCTCGTACCGGTAGTCGGCTGAGCCATTGCCAAGCAGCAGAGCATAACGCGGTCGCGTGGCCCAGTCGCGCGTGGCCAGGAAGAAATCCTTGATGCCGCGCGCGTCCGCAAGGCCATCGCGGAATTCGTCGTAGATCTCTTCGACCGCGATGACACGACAGCTCAGCCCCTGCGCCGAGCGGAAGGCCGCCAGTTCCTGCGCCGCCCAGTGCAGGTCCAACACGTTGCGCGGCGGCACGATGGCCACCCAGTCGGCCGCATTGGTGGCCGAGGCCAGTCCGGAGGCATAGCCGGCGCGCAAGGTGGCGGCGGTGCGGTATGCTTGCGGTACCAGCACCAGTTGTCGGTTGGTGTTGTCCGGCAGGAAGCCGGCCGACCACAGTCCTCCCGCCTGCGCCTGCACCGGCAGATCGTGCCGTCTGATCGGGTTGAGCGGGTCTCCCAGATCCCAGGCTTCGACCATGCTGTTGGTGAAGCCGGCGACAACGATGGAGGCATTGGTATGAACGCTGCAAAGCAGTTCGTTGGTAACAGCGCGGTAACGGCGCGGGTAATCGAACTCGAACCAGTCCCAGGCAAAACGCCCGGCATAATTGTAGCCGCCCAACGGCGGCGCAGGTATTAGGTTGACGCAGGTCACCGAACCGGCGGCGGCAAGCGAGATCTCAGCAGGAACGTTGTATTCGACAAGCCGCCGGTCTTCGTTGCTCCAATTGTTTGTCCCCAAAATTTCGCTGCCGAGTATGAAGCGCACGCTATGCTCATCGGGATCGAACTCCTGGTTCAGCGAATAGATCGAGATGCGCAGCGTGGCGGATGTCGCGCCGGCCACGTAGTCGGGTAGTACGAAGGCTTCCGTGCGCGACACACCGTTTAGCACGCGGCCGATCGCCATGTAGCTGCGCGTATGTTCGTCCGCACCGGAAAAGTGCGTTGCTGTGGCAGTGCATGTGGCAACTTTTCTGATCCTCGCGGTCGAGTAGAAGAAGCGGTTGGTGGCATCCGTCCAGACGAGCAGGTTGGTGTCGGCCGTGTGGTTGGTTTCGGCCATGCGCAGGCCGGGGCCGAGACTCAGCCAATAGGGATTCTCGAAGGTGTAGATCGAGTCGCTGCGCCGGCCGTAGAAAAGCACACCGTCGTCGTTCGTGGCGGGCGACCAGGCGACGTCGGCCTCGTCCATCCAGCGTAGTGCCAGGTTGGTGGCGGCGACGGCCGCCTGCACCTCGGCGGTGGCAACGTTCATGACGGCGGCGATCTGGGCGGCGGAGACATGATAGACGCCGTCCGCGCGCACGCCGATGTACATGCGTTGCGGCTGACTGCCGCCGCTGAAGGGTTGGAGGGTGGGCGTTGACAGGCGTTTGACGGTCGCCGCTTCCAGCGCGAGCTGGGCGGCGCTGGCCGGCAGGGGCGTGACCGCGACCGTGGCGGGCGCCACGGTCATGGGCACGGGCAGCGATTTCGCGGCGGGATCGCCGGCATAGGTCACGGTGCCGAGCAGTGCCTCGCCGCCGTCGCCGCCGATGGCGAAGAGACGGTAGGTCGCGCCGGCACGCCCGAGAGGGTCGCTGACGTCGTACCGCACGCGGTTATGCTCGTAGCCTTCGGCGGAAATCAGCGAGGCCGTGATCGACATCCAGGTATCGCCCGACAGCCGTTCCAGGCGGAAGAACTCCACGCCTTTCTCTTCTTCGGTTTCCCACGCGAGCTGACAGGCGCCCGGGATGGTGGCGGCGCGGAAGGAGACAAGCGTAAGTTCAGGGACGACCCAAGTTTGCGCGCGGGCGCACAGGACCATCAGAGCCGCGAGCAGCAGTGGCAGCACCCTATAGGTCCATTTCATACTGCGACATTTTACCAACTAGCCACCGTTCTCGTCAAAGGGTTCAGGGGGCAGGGTTCAGGATTCAGGGTTCAGGCGCGCTACTGGCGTAACGTCACCAGATGGAGAGAGCTATGAGAAACGTCCTGAACCCTTAAGCCCGAATCCTGAACCCTGAATCCTGAACCCTGAACCCTGAACCCTGAACCCTGAACCCTGAACCCTGCTCCTCAGGCGCCGCGATTGGACAAACTCCACCGGCTCCGTTACGATTGCGTCCGTCCAAATGCAAACGCCCACAGACACGCGACGCCTGATTGTCACCTCCGCCCTGCCCTATGCCAATGGCGATATCCACCTCGGCCATCTGGTTGAGTACATCCAGACCGACTTCTGGGTGCGCTTTCAGAAGATGCGCGGCCACCGTTGCGTGTATGTCTGCGCCGACGATACGCACGGCACGCCCGTGATGATTCGCGCGCGCCAGGAAGGCATCGCCCCCGAGGAGTTGGTCGCCCGCAGCCACCGGGAACACCAGCGCGATTTTGACGGATTCGAGATCGCCTTCGACAACTACTACACCACGCACAGCCCCGAGAACCGCGCCCTGTGCGAGTCCATCTTCGCCAGCCTGCAGACCGCCGGCAGCATCAGCTCGCGGCGGTTGCCGCGCCTCTACTGCAAACATGACGCCATGTTCCTGCCCGACCGCTTCGTCAAGGGACGTTGCCCGAAGTGCCAGGCGGAAGCGCAGTATGGCGATGCCTGCGATCGTTGCGGCGCCACCTACGCCGCCGAGGACCTGGTCGAGGCGCGCTGCGCCGTCTGCGGCCGGCCGCCGGTCCAGCGCGAAAGCGAGCATCTCTTCTTCGAGCTGGAGCCGTCGCGCGACTACCTGCGCGCGTGGCTGCCGGCGCATACCGCGCGCGATGTCGCCAACAAGCTGCAGGAATGGTTTGGCGAACCGTTGCGCGGCTGGGACATCTCGCGCGATGCCCCCTACTTCGGCTTTGAGATTCCCGGCCATCCCGGTAAGTACTTCTACGTCTGGGTGGACGCCCCGATCGGTTACATGGCCTCGCTCCAGAACTGGTGCGCGCGGCAGGGCGAGGACTTCGACGCCTGGTGGAACGGTCAGGGCGTCGAACTCTATCACTTCATCGGCAAGGACATTGTCCGCTTCCACTGCCTCTTCTGGCCGGCCATGCTGCACAGCGCCGGCGTCAGGGGTCCGGACCAGGTTTTCGTGCACGGTTTTCTGACCGTCAACGGCGAGAAGATGAGCAAGTCCAAGGGCACCTTCATCAGCGCCCGCACCTACCTGGATTTGTTGCCGCCGCTCTACCTGCGTTTTTACTATGCCTGCAAGCTCAACGGCACCACCGACGATATTGACCTGAACCTGGACGATTTCGCCGGCCGCGTTAATTCCGACCTGATCGGCAAGATCACCAACCTGGCGTCGCGCGGCGCGCAGATGCTGCACAAGAATCTGGGTGGCCGCGCCGGCGCCATGGACGCGGCGGGCCGCCAGCTCTTCGACGCCGCGCGCGGCCGCGCCGAAGTCATCGCGGAACACTTCGAACGACGCGATTTCTGCCAGGTCATGGTGGAAGTGCGCGAACAAGCCGAAGCCGCCAACCGCTATTTCGACTCCCAGGCCCCCTGGGCGCTGGTCAAGAGCGATCCCGAGGCGGCACGGCAGGTGCTGACCTCGATCCTCAACGTCTTCCGCGTACTGGCGGTCTACTTGAAGCCCATCCTGCCTTCCTACGCGGCGCAGGTGGAGAAACTCTTTGGCGAAGAGCCTTACCAGTGGAGCGACGCCCAACGCCCCTTCGAGAACCGGCCGCTGGCGCCCTACCAATATCTGGCCACACGCGTGGACCCGAAGCTGGTTGAGGAACTGGTGGCGCGCAGCGTGACGCGGCCCGCGGCGCCGGCGGCCGCCGCCGCGCCGGCGCCGGCCGCCGTCAAGCCACAGATCACCATCGAGGCCTTCAACCAACTGGACTTGCGCGTGGCGCGTATCGTGGCGGCCGAAGTGGTCGAGGGCGCGGACAAGCTGCTCAAGCTGCAACTCGATCTTGGCGAAGCGCGTCCGCGCCAGGTGTTCGCGGGCATCCGCAAGTCGTACGCGCCCGAGAGACTGGTAGGGCGCACGGTGGTGATGGTGGCCAACCTGGCGCCGCGCACGATGCGCTTCGGAATTTCCGAGGGCATGGTGCTGGCGGCCGGCAATCCCGATGGCGGCCTGTTCCTCGTCGCCCCCGACGACGGCGCATTGCCGGGCGCGACGGTGAAGTAAGCTCGGCTCGGCTCAGCCCAGCAAGCCCGCGTCCAGCGTCAGCACGCGGTCGCAGCGCGCGGCCACCTGCGGATCGTGCGTGACGATGGCCAGCGCGTGCCCGCACTCTTGAACCAGTCCGAAGAGCAGGTCCAGCGTGTGCGCGCCGGTATCGCGATCGAGGTTGCCGGTGGGTTCGTCCGCCAGCACGAGTTGCGGCGCGTTCATCAACGCTCTGGCGATGGCCACGCGCTGCTGCTCGCCGCCGGATAGTTCCAGCGGCATGTGCGTGGCGCGATCGGACAGTCCCACCTGTTCGAGCAGGCGCAGCGCGCGCCTACGCAGCTCGGCGCGTTTGGCGCCGCCAAGCGCCATCGCCGGCAACAGCACATTCTCCGTCACATCCATCTCCGGCAGCAGGTGATAGGCCTGGAAGACGAAGCCCACCAGGCGGGCTCGCAGGGCCGTGCGCCGCGCCGGCGGCATAGCATAGATGTCCTGGCCCGCCAGCAGCACCCGTCCCGCGCCCGGGCGGTCCAGGCCGCCGATCACATGCAGCAGCGTGCTCTTGCCGGCGCCGCTGCGCCCGACGATGGCGACGCGTTCGCGTTGGCGCACCATCAGCGCCGCGCCCCTCAGCACCTCGACGGACTTGTGCGGCAGGCGGTAAGTCTTATGGAGCGCCACGCCTTCCAGCAGCGGCGCTTCATTCGGGCGGATAGTAGTTGCGGTTTCCACGTTCGCGTCCCCCTATCCTCTCAGCGCCTCCACCGGATCCAGGCGCGCGGCGCGACCGGCGGGAACGATACTGGCCAGCGTGCAAAAGACGATGACCGAAAGCGCCACCTGCACGACCTCCTCGGGCAGCACGCGCCACGGAATCTCGTCCAGTCCGTAGATATTCTTGGGAAACACCTGCAGTCCCAGGTATGCCAACCGGTCAACCAGCCGCTGCAGGTTATGCAGCACCGTGAAGGCCAGCCCGACGCCCAGCACGGTCCCGGTCAGGCACTGGATCCAGCCATAGAGCACGAAGGTCCACATGATCTGGCGCGACGAGAAGCCCAGCGCCTTGAGCAGGCCGATCTCGTGAGTCTTCTGAACCGTGATCACGATCAGCGTGATGGTCACGCAGAAGATGGCCACAACCGTGATGAACATCAGCAGGATCACCATCATGTTCTTTTCGACCGCGAGGGCCGCGAACAGCTCGCGGTCCACCTCCCGCCAGGTGCGCACGTTGTAGTCCGGCCCCAGGGCCTCGCGCAGTCTGTCCACGTCGGCGGCGAAGAGGCGGGGATTTTCCGGATGCGCGGTCTTGACGTGAATCGCGTAGGCGCCGCCGGTCAGGCCCATCAGGTCGCGCGCCGCCCCCAGCGAGGCGATCACGAAGCCGCTGTCGAAATCGCGTTGCCCGAGATTGAAAATGCCTCCCACGACGAATTCTTCAGGGAAGAACACCTCGTCCTTCGAGACCAGATTCATGGGCGAGTAGACCACGATCGTGTCGCCGGCGGTGACGTTCAGTTCCCGCGCCAGGTCTATGCCCAGCAGCACGTTGTCGCCGGTCAGGTCCAACTTACCCGCCGTGAGTTTGGCGGCCAGTTGCGGGTGCAGCGCGCCGACGCGGTCGGGCTCCACGCCCACCACGATCGGCGCCACGACGCGCCGATCCTTCTCGACCAAGACCCGCATTTCGACGCTGGCGGAGGCCGCCAGCACACCGGGAATCGCGGCAATGCGTTCGGACAGCCCGACATCGTCGCCGATCACGCCGTCCCA
>JAQULY010000257.1 GCA_028718445.1 Kiritimatiellia bacterium | reverse complement strand
CGGAGCTTTTTCCCTGAGAAACGCCGTGTGGGCGGACTACGACGGACTGGTGTGGAACACCCTGACGCTGAAACCGAAGGCCAAGGCAGCGCTTGTCTCGCTGGAGATCGAGAGTCCGCTCACGCTGGAGTTCAGCGATGTCACGGGCGGCTGGGGGAGCACCTGGCTTGGCAACGGTGACGGGGGTATCCAGATCTATCAGGAGTATACCGGATACCAGGACAATCCACCCGGCCGGCCCAACCCGGTGCGGGTGGAAATGGAGAACGGCTTGCGCACCTGGCGCATGCTGTTCACGAATGGGCCGGCCATCTCCGGTGCGCCCTTCGACGTCGCCTTAGGTTTCATGGCCACGCCCGCGAGGCCGAAAATCGTTCGCACCCCGATGTGCGATCCGCGCGCCATTACCGGCGGCGGTGCCTGGTTTCCGCCCGGGCTGGAGTACAAACCCGGAGCCGACCTGGGACACGACTACTACGGCGGTGGTGGCGGCGGCCGGCTGTACATCCATACCAGTCCGGTCAATCCGGTGGTGGATGCTTCGGGCAACGATGATGCGCGTCTCTACGGCGCGGAATGGTATACCGATCCATTCGGTAGTTTCTGGAACATGACGGACATCGCCTCCAAGAGTTTCAACGACTACTTCGTCTGGCGGGAGTGGCGTTACCAGCAGAAGTACGGACTCGGCGGCCTGTACTACGACAACCCGCATCGCGAAGGCCTCAAGATCCGCGCGTTGATCAAACGGATGGTCTCCATGCTGATGCTCGATCCGGGCTTCGATCCGTGGACGCGGACGATCGGCGGCGCCTCGAACGGCTATCTGGACCTGCGCTACATGTCGTTCTGGAACTATCATTGGGATGGTGAGGACCTGAACGGCGCCATCGGTCAGTGGAAGACCTACATCGGCCACATCACCCCGGAGCGCTACCGCGCCCAATACATGGGCAACAACCTGAGCTGGCCGGTCATGTTCCTCGGACAAGGGCGTATGCGGCCTGAATGGGTGGAGGCGGCCGGCGGCAATGAAACGGTCTACGATCACATGTCAGGACTCTACCTGCTGCACGATTCCGGCGGCGGCGTATGCTGCATCCTGCCGGGCGCCTTGCACGGTATTTACTCAAAGCGAATGCAGGATGCGATCGACAGGCACGGCATCGGCCATTGGGCCTATCAGTTCCTGCCATACTGGCATCAGGACATCGTCACGTTGCCCAGCACGAATCTTTACACGTCCTTCTATTTCGCCCGGCCGACGGAATTGGCGGATGCCGCCCCGGAGGCCATCGACGCATATTTCGAGCGCTATCAGACGCGCTGCCTGCCCGCGTTCATGCGGCAGAAAAACCGCGCGATCGTCGCACAGTCCCGGCCGGCGCTGGCAGCGATGAAGGACAAGACGGTCATGCTCGTCTACAACCACAGCGACTGGGCGGGCGAACTGCGCCTGAAGCCCGACTGGAAAAAGATTGGCTTGGGGGCCCCCGCGGATCTGATGGTTGAAAACGCCGTGCACCGGACCGGAATTCGCATGGAGAAGACGAAGGACCGAGAGGGCAAGGAGACCGAGCAACCGGTCTTCTTCGACCGCCCCGCAGAGTACGCCAGGATCGAGGGCGAGGATCTGGTCTTCCCCATGACGAAGTGGAGTTACCGGATGATCGTGCTGGAGAAGAAGCCGTGAGAGCGGGAAATCTGCGGTTCGATTGGGTTGCGGGCGATAGCCTGCCTTGGCGATATGCATGCGAACAGGACGGACAGTCATGGTTCAAGAATACGGATGTGAAGCACTGAGGACTGGCCGGTTGCCAGGTGCGCTGGCGGCCTTGGCAATGGCAGCCCTTTCGTCGGAAGCGGCGGATCGCTTCGTGTGGACGGGCGGTGCCGACACGCCGCCGTACGCGAGCTGGGCCACGGCGGCTCACAAGATCGAGGCGGCCGTGGCCGTGGCCCGGAGCGGCGATACGGTATGGGTCACCAACGGCACCTATGGCGTCGCCGACGAGATCGCGGTGGGCAGAGCCGTCACGGTCCGGAGCTTGAACGGCAACGACGGGAATACGATCATTGATGGCGGCGGCGCGACGCGCTGCGTGAACCTGATGGACGAAGGCGCGAAGTTTGACGGCTTCGTCCTGCGTAACGGCAAAACCTCCGAATGCGGCGGAGGCGCGTTGCTCTGCCCCGGCGCCATGCTGGTCAACTGCACCGTCATCTCCAACGCCGCGGCCTACGGCGGGGGCGTCCATCTGCTTGAAGGCGGCCGCGTCGCCAACTGCACGATTGCGCTCAACCGGGCCGTCGGGCCGCGGTCCGGCTATGCCGGCGGCGGGGGCGTTTACATGGTCAACGGCGGCGCCCTGGTGGCGTGCCGGGTCTATGGCAACGACGCGGGCGGTAGCCCCGGCGGCGGCGTCAACTGCGGCATGGACTGTGCGGTGCTGGGAGGCACGGTCAGCAGCAACCTGGCCGGCCGCGGGGGCGGCATCTACTGCTCAGGCCAGGCCTTGGTCTCGAACGTCCTGGTTGTGGGCAACGTGTGCAGCAATGGCCTGGGTGGAGGAGGGGGCGTGAGCCTGCTCTACCGGGCACGGCTGGTTGGCTCCACGGTTGCCGGCAACCGGGATGACGACACCCAGGAGATGGGCGGGGGCGGCGTCAAGGCGGAAACCGGCAGCGTGGTCTCGGACTGCGCGATCTACGGAAACGACACCGCAAACGGTACTGGCGGCGGCGTGCTGCTGGGTTCGGGTTGCGAGATCTCCGGCAGCACACTCGCGAGCAACCGGGCCTGGCGCGGCGGCGGTGTGTACGCGGCCGGCGGAGGCAGCATCGTCAACTGCCGCATCCGGGGCAACGTGGCGGTCAACGACTGGGGTGGCGGCGGCGCGTACGCCGAGAACAATTCGGCGACGGTCGTCCGCAATTGCCTGATCGCGGAAAACGAGAGCATCAGCGATTACGTCGGCAGCGGTGGAGGCGGCGGCGGCGTGTGGATGGGGAACGGCGCGCTCCTCGATCGCTGCACCATCGTGCGCAACCGGGCGCGGGCGTTCGGCGGCGGCATTCGCCGGCATGGCGGGATCGTGAGCAACTCGATCGTCTGTTTCAACACCGCCGGTTCCATCGCCACCAACATCTGCTCCGGCTTCACGAACTTCTTCAATTCCTGTTCGCCGGATCTGGTGGACGGCGTCAACGGCAACGTCTCCGCCGAGCCTGCCTTTGTGGATCCCGGTTCCGGCAGTGGCGCCAATGCGGTGCCGGGGGATTACCGACTGCGGCAGCGATTTCCCGTGCGTGGATTCAGAGTGAAGGAAGATGTGGATGCCTGGGGCCTCCGGCCTGGACGGGCATGCCGGGATTGACCGTCATCGGCGGGCCGTGGACATTGGCGCCTACGATAGGCAACGTCGGTAGATTAGCATTCACAGCCCATGTGGACTCGGTACGCTCGAGTGGTGGCCTCGAGTGGTTGCAGTGATGGAGGCAAGGTTGATACGGTGTAGCAAGGGAGTGGCATAGAAGGGGGGGGGCGGACATGGAAATGTTCGGTCGAGGCTCGGGCTATCGCTGGATGGATGCATACCTGCTGGCGTGGGTGGTGGAGCTTGGAACAGACAGTTTCTGCGCCAAGTACCTTGATTACAGGAACGATCCGCAGGGCAAGACATCGGGACAGATGAACCATGCCGCGCGTTCGGGCTGCCGGAACTTCGCGGAGGGTTGCGAACGCCTGATGACCTCCACTTCATCGGGACTATCCCCAACGAAAACCCCATGACACCGCGTGAACAAGTGCTGGCCTGTCTGTCTGGAGACCGCCCCGATTGCGTGCCCATGCGTGACGCGCCGCTGCCCTTGGCTTTGGAGCGGTGGGAAAGCGAGGGCATGCCGAAGGGAGAATTCCCGGCGGGCTTCTTCGATCATTGTCTCGACGGCACCGGATTCGACGATTCGTTGCGCCTGCCGGAGCAGGAACTGGAGAACGACGGCCGGGTGCGGCTGTTCCGGGACGCCAACGGCGTAACCCATCAGCAGTTGTGCCACAGCAGTTCCACGTCCCACGCCACGGAGTTCCTGATCAAGAGCAGCGAGGACTGGAAAGCTTACAAGGATCGGCTGACTCCCGACCGCGGTCGCATGTCCGACGACGCGCTCGCGCTCTACCGGAACTGGAACGCTCAACGTCACCGTTGGGTCTGCTTGTCCGTGGTGGGGCCGTTTGGATATCTGTGCGGGCTGATCGGGATGACGCGCACGCTGGAAGTCATGTCGGCAGAACCGGACTGGTTCACGGACGTGGCCCGCACGCTCACCGATTACCAGATCGGGATGCTGGAAATCGTGCGGGGAGAAGACATCCGTCTGGACGGCATCTTTCAATACGACGATGTGACCTTCATCACCGGGGCGATGTTCAGTCCGGCCATGTACCGCAATCTGATCATGCCGTTCGAGAAACAACTTTACGATTACGTGCACGGTAACGGAGGACACGTCTACCGCCACACGGATGGCAACAACTGGAAACTGCTGCCG
Organism: Kiritimatiellia bacterium; assembly: GCA_028718445.1. GTDB lineage: Bacteria > Verrucomicrobiota > Kiritimatiellia > RFP12 > JAAYLN01 > JAQULY01. The sequence continues at coordinate 3,163 of JAQULY010000257.1, read as the reverse complement.
CATCTGATCGAGGCTGGAATCGACTTCCTGGATCCGCTGGAGGTCAAGGCCGGGATGGACCTGCGGGAGGTCAAGGAGGCGTTCGGGCGGCAGGCGGTATGGGTCGGCAACGTGGATGCCCGCGTGCTCTATCGCGGCGACAAGCGCGAGATCGAGGAAGAGGTGCGGCGCAAGCTCTCCGTCTTCCCGGACGGAGGTTACATCTTCAGAACTGACGGCCCGATCACGGAGGAGGCGAGCCTGGAGAGCTATCGCTGGCTCATCGCGTGCGTCAAGCGCTACGGGGGTTACCCGGCGATGGGTCGGTGAGAGCAGTCACACCGGAAGAATGTATCCACACGCCGGAATACATTGTCTCCTTTCCACCTCGCTGTCGCGGCGGAATCTGTATATGCTGCTACACGTATGGCGTCACATGAGCTAACAGGGGCGTCGGCCAACCGGCGCGGCGATCCGGCGCGCGGGACAATCGCGGACGTTGCCGGTAGTGCGCTGGCGCCGGTCAGGGTGAATCCGGTGCTGCGGCACGCGGCCGAGCGGCGTCTGGCTCTTGATGGCGCATGGCGCTTCGGACTCGATCCCGAAGACCGGGGCACGGCGGAACGCTGGTTCGAACGCCCCGAAAATCTACCCGGCCGCATTGACGTGCCCGGCTGCTGGCAGGGGCAGGGATTTGGCGGGGACGGCAAGGATCTGCTGTGGGATTTTCGTCTCGAAGCACGCGTCTTCCGCGCCACCTACACGGGGACGGGCTGGTATGGGCGTCTGTTCCGTCCGCCGGCGGACTGGACCGGCACACGCCTGTGGTTGAACTTCGGCGGCGTCCATCCGAGTGCGGAGGTCTGGCTGAACGGGGTGCGCCTGGGCGCCAACCACGAGCCCTTCGTGCCGTTCGGTTTCGAGGTCACCTCCGTGGTGCGCTTCGGCGAAGACAATCGCCTGGCGGTGCGCGTGCACGAGGAGAACCGTCTGCTGGGGCTGTGCTTCAACGCACAGGGCAACTGGTCGGGTCTCTATCGGGGAGTGGAGCTCACCGCTACCGGGCCCGCGTTCCTGCGGCACGTACAGGTGCATCCGGACGTGGAGCGCGGGATGGCGCGGGTCAGGATCGAGGCGGACGGCCTCGATCCGGCCGGCCAGCCTCTGCGCGCGCGGTTGTCCATCGCAGCCATCGGGGGCGGCGCGCCGGCGGTTCGCCTGGACGTGGACGTGGCGGCCGGGATCGTGGAGCAAGAGGTGCCTGTGCCCTCGCCCCGACTGTGGAGCCCGGATGCGCCGAACCTGTACCGCGCGGACGTCGTGCTGGAACGTGGACCAGAGACCATGGATGCGCTCAGCGAACGCTTCGGGTTCGTCAAGCTCTCCGCCGAGAACCATCGGTTCCTGATCAACGACGAACCCTATTTCATGCGGGGCACGGGCGACTTTCTGATCCATCCCGAAACCGTGAGTCCCGACACGGACCGCGAACGCTGGCGGCGGAAGCTGCGGACACTGCGCGCCTACGGCTACAACTACGTCCGTTGTCAATCGTACGCGCCGGCGCCGGAGTACCTCGACGTGGCGGACGAGGTCGGGTTGCTGGTTCAGAGCGAAATGGGTATGCTCGGCGCCTGGGGCGGCTCCGATCCCTATCACATCTATGCCTGGCCGCAGCCCACGCCGTCCTGCCGTGAAGCGCTGCGCAGCCAGTGGAACCGGGTGGTGCGGCGCGATGTCAATCACCCCTCCGCCAACCTGTACTGCATGAGCAACGAGTTGCTCACGTCGTGTCCATTCCCCCGCACGGCGTGGCGCTGCTACCGCGAGACCAAGGCGATCAAGCCCACGGCGCTCGTCATCTGGACCGACGGCGGACACAACGACGACCTGCCGGGCGATTTCATCAACGTCTTTGCGGCCGGGCTGGCGGCCGGGGAGGCCAGCGATCAACTGGCGAAGTACGAGCAGTCCGGCAAGCCCATCATCCAGCACGAGTTCGCGTGGTGGAGTTCGTTCCCGGACGTGCGCAACCGGCACAAGTACGCGGGCGCGCTGCGTCCCTATGCCATCGAGATCGCGACCGAAGCCGCCACCCGCCAGGGATTGACGCATCTGCTCCCGGAATTCGCCGATCGCAGTCAACGGCTGCAACTTCTGGAAGCCAAGGCCAAGCTGGAGAACTGCCGCCGCAATCTGCCCCGCCTGGCCGGCATCTGCCATTTCGATGCCATGGACAGCAATCTCTCGCCCCAGGGGGTCATCGACGAATTCTACGAGCCCAAGCTGGCCGACGCGGCCACATGGCTCCAGACCAACGGCGACACGGTGATCCTCTCCAGCCTGGGCTTCGGCGACCGGATCGCGCGGGGGGGAGACGCGTTCACGTGCCGGTTCTACGTCTCCGACTTCTCGCATCCGCCGCTGTGCGCGCCCACGCTGGAGTGGCGCCTGACGGCGGGCGGCGACACGCTGGCATCCGGCAGCCTCCGCCCTGCGCACCAGGCGTATTGCGCATATCCGGCCGGCGAGGCGACGCTCACGGTTCCGGAGTTGCCTTGCCCTGTCGCCGCGCGCATCGAGGCCGTGCTTCACGAAGGCCATCGTCGGGTCGCGAATTCCTGGAATCTCTGGCTCTTTCCGCGTGCCATCGTCTGGCCGGAGGCCGCGCTGCGCTACGGCCAGCCCGAACACACCTGGTTGAGGGACTGGAGCGAACTGCCGTCACTGGCCGCGGACGACCTGGGGCGTGGCAACTGTCGGGTGGTGTTGTCCGAACGGCTCGACGAGGCGCTGGTGGACTTCATGCGCGGCGGTGGCCGGGTGATACTGGCGGCGGGCGAGGGCCTGGTGCGGCCCCATGGGCCTTTGTTCGGCTATGTGAAGTACTTCTTCACGCCGCCGGCCAATTACGCGCCCTATGAGGATGGCCAGAACGGCACTTTGATCCGCGAGCACCCGATGCTGGGCCAATTCCCGCATGCGGGCTTCGCGGACTTCCAGTTCTTCCGGTTGATGGAGGACGCGCCGCCGATCGAGCTGCGGCCGCTGGATCTGGCGGACGACGAACCGGTGATCCGCGTCATTCACCGCTACCAGGTCTGCCATCCGCTGGCCTATCTGCTGGAACGGTCGGTTGGACGCGGCGGCCTGATCGTATGCGCGCTCGAGTTGAAGCCGGCCT
>JAQULY010000256.1 GCA_028718445.1 Kiritimatiellia bacterium | reverse complement strand
GTGGCAGCCCTCGAAACCGTAGAGCTCGCCTTGCTCCAGTCGCAGGACGGTGGGGCTCTTCAGAATCGAGAGGTTCGCGGAGATGGCGTCCAGCGCCGCCGATGGCAGCGTGCTGGAGAATAGCGCGTCCTTGAACGCCTGCGTCTCCCGGTGAAGGCGCGTCCAGTTCTTGAGGGCGTAGGCCGCCACAGCCCCGGCATCGGGAAACAGCCTGGCATAGTAGTTCTTCCAGGTCTTGATCTTCGGCTTTGGTTGGCAGTCGCAGGCTGCCGTCCAGTAGTTGAAGCAGTGGGGGAAATGCCAGGCCAGTAGAAACCGGACCGTGGCCGTCTTGCCGGGCGCCACGCGAAGATGCGCGGCCAGCACGGCATGGTCCTGATGGCCGGCCTGCGGCTTCGGGTAAACCCGGTTGTGGAATCGCCCCTCCGCCACGAAATCGCGCCAGTAGACCCCCAGAGCCGCGAACCCGCCGCCGCGGAACCAGTATTCCTGATGGCTCGTAGACGCGGCATCCGTCGCCAGCACCAACTCACCGTAGCGCGGATCGCGGGATGAAAGGCCGGTCGAACCCAGTGTCAACGTCTTGAGTCCGCCGCGGGATCGCAGGCGGTTGACGTTTTGTCCGGCCGGAAGGGGATTCTTCGCCGCCAGACATACGGTGTAGGTAATGGTTGCCTTGGTGGGGTTTGTCACCGAGACCTCGAAGAAGGCCGCCGGCAGACTGGAGTCGTCCTCCTGTAGCGGAATGAAGGGGTTGAAGGCCCGCAACGTCACCCGCCCGGTGAACTTCGGTTCGCGGAAGGACAGTTCGGCGAAGGGAAACCCGCCGCGGAAAACGGTGTCCCGAAAATGCGGCAATCCGGCCATGCTCTCGCGCGCCGGGCCGAAACCAAGCCCCGAGAACTTCGTTGAGCCCACCACACCGGAGTACGGCGGCGGCAGATCGCCCTGCAACACGCGCGCATCCAGCAACCGCCCGCCCGCTTCCGCCTTGATCGCGAAGTGCGAGAACCCGTTCAGGCTGCCTTTGTTGGGCTGGTTGAAGATCTCCCAGTCGAGCAACCGTCCGTTGCCCGACAGGCCGACACACCCCGAGCCGATGCCTCCGAGCGGAAAGACGATCTCGCGGGTCCGACGACCGGTATAGGTGAAGTGCTTGTTCATGGGCAGAACTCACTTGAGGTCAATGTGGCTGGCAAGCCACCAACAGCGGACATAGGGTTTGGCGGAGGAGTACAGTTGCGTCAATTAAGCAGAAAACGCATCCCGAGTCTAGGCCAGTCTCAGGGCGAACACATCTAATTCGTCGGCCAAACCAGCACAATTCGGAATCCTCCGAAGAATCTGTATGTGAACAGTCATAGCCAGCGTTCCTGGAGACGACGAAGCGGTTCGACGAAGCGTAACCGACAAAGTGTGGGACGAAGTGTGCGACCAAGAGTCACTGCCAACCACCTTTGAGGGTGCTGTTAGCATGGCCGCGATTCGTCATGGAAGATCATGTCCCTGCTCGAATGCGAGAGGTCTGTCCGCAACACTTCGTCGCACGCTTCGTCCCATCCTTTGTCGGTTACGCCTCGTCGCTCGGCTTTGTCGCTCGCCATTCGGTCCTGAGAAACTCAACTGCCGCCCACCCATGCACTCACGCTTGCGCTCGGTCAATCGAGCATACATGGAACTCGCGCGCGAGTGAAGCCACTGCCGCATGCCGCCGGCACACTGCTATATATTAGATTGACCTACCCCATTGACAACTTCGCAAAATCTCGCTATGGTTGGCGACAATTCTTTCGTGTGCTATATATCACATCCATGAAATCGTCTTCCAACAGGGCCAAGTTTGACCGCATCGCGGAGGCACTCAGGAAACGTATCCGGCAGGCCGACGCCAACGATGCGCTGCCTTCCGAACGCCGTTTGGCTGAAGAGTTCCACACCACGCCCATGACTGTGCGCCGGGCGCTGGAGGAGTTGGCGGAAGACGGTCTGATCGTTCAGAGTCCGCGCCGGGCGACGCGCATCGCGAGGCGTGTCGCGCCGATCCGCGTCTACTGCGGCGATACCGCGTCCATCCGTGAGGTCTTTGCCCGGCACCTGGCCAGGCAGTTCCCGGGGGAATCGTTCGATTTTCTCGAACCTGAGTCGCTGGAAGCCGTTTTTGGCCATTGCGACATCATGCTGGCGCCGGCTTCGGTGTTGCACGACTACGAGAGCCACTTCGCGCCCTTGCCTTCCGACGTGCTGCAGCGGGTCTTGGAGAATCCAGGCGTCGGGCAGCGCATGCTCGACTTGCATCGCCGCGCGGGATGCTATTACGGGATTCCCATCCTGGCCTCGGCGGGCGGTATGCAGATCAACCTGGCGTTGCTGCGCGAGCTCGGGATCGAGGAGTGCGCGTCGTTCGATCTTCCCGGTCTGGTGGCGCTCAAACCACGTCTGGCGCGCCACAAGGACTCAGTGGCACTAATGGATCGTTCCTTCTACAACACCCTGATCATGCATCTGATCCTGATGTTTGGCCCCGGCGACAGTCTGGAGGACGAGGATTGGTCCGATGCGGTCGACAAAGGTCTGGAGGCTTTTTTTGACCTGTTCGCGGACGGCAGCGGCGATTTCGCGGCCGGCGGGGCGTTGTTGCGCATCGTGTGCCGCCAAACCGTCGTTTCGCGCGCGGCGCAGGAGCATCTGCCGTTTCCGGTGCGGGTCATTCCGTTGCCAGCCGGCTCGATGTGGTCCGGCGTCCCCTTCGCGCAGTCCTTGCTGGTGTCGCGCGACCATCCCAGGCCGGCGCGTCTTTTTGAAATCTGCGAGAGTTTTCTCTCGTCCGCCGCCCAGGAGGCCATCGGGCAGACCCGGCACGGCTTCCCGATGCTGCCCGCCGCGCGCTACGCCAGTCTGCAACACCCCGTCCAGGGCGACGATGTCTTCGCCTTCGGTCTCGAGCGCTGCTGCTACCGGCAACCGCCACTGCTGTTGCAGTTAAAACCGGTGCTCTGGTCGCTTCTGGGGGATATGCTCGATGGCGCCGTCACGATGGCGGACGCGAAGTCGGCCATTCTCGAAACGTCGCGCGGGCTGCAGTCGCACGGCCGGGCACACCGGCGCTTCGTGGAGGAGTTTGGCACGCGGAACGGCATGCTGGGGCAGGTGGTGGCGTAATGTGGGTTTCGGAACCGTCAAGAGCGTTATGAATATTTGAAGAGATGATCCGGTTGACGATTACGGACGACGATTACGGAAAACGAGGAGATAGGAGATAGAAGATGAGAACAGCAAATCGAGTGATGAGACTAACGACCGGATTGGTCCTGGCGGCAGGCATCTGGTGCGCGGATCTGGCATCGGCCGCGGCGACACGCCACGTGGCGCCGCCGCCGGCGGGCAGCGATGCGAATGGCGGAACGGGCTGGGGCGACGCCTGGGCCACCATCGGCCATGCGGTGGCGCAGTCGGATGCGGGCGACCTCATCCTGGTGTCGACCGGCGTCTACGCGATCACCACCCGGATCGCCATGGAGGAGGGCGTGACCATCCGCGGCTTCAGCGGCAATCCAGCCGACACGATCGTCAACGCCGGCGGCGCAGACCTCCAATGCTTCTTCCTGTCCAATACGGCCGCTCGCGTCGAGAGCCTGACCGCCTCCAACGGCACGTATGGATTTTACCTCGAAATCGGCGGAACCGTCTCCAACTGCGTCAGCACCGGCCACAAGGCATCCAATCAGGCGAGTGGCGCGTTCATCAGACAAGGACTGGTGGAGAACTGCCTTCTCGCAGGAAATGTCGCTTATTTCAACGGGGGCGGGGCAACACTCGTCCTGGGCGGAAACCTCCGGAACTGCCTGATCGTGGACAATGTCAACACGCGTATGGACAACGGCGGCGGGATCCATTTTGGCAGTTCGTCGAGCGCGGGTATCGTCGAGAACTGCACGATCACCCGCAATACCGCCATCCGCGGCGGCGGCATCAATAAAGCGGGTTCGGGCACCGTGCGCAACTCCATTATTTATGGAAACAGAGCCCCGACGGATGCCGATGCATTCGGCGGTGGGTATAATAATTGCATCATTGGCTCGGTTCCGCCAAGCGGCAGCAACAAGAACGATGACCCCCGATTCGTGAGCTCCGCCGCCGGCGACTTCCGCCTCTTGCCGGGATCGCCCGCCATCAACACCGGCGCGAACCAGACCTGGATGGAGGGTGCGGTTGACTTCGCCGGTAACCCGCGTACCAATGGGGTCGTTGACATGGGTTGTTACGAATATACACCCGGCGCGCTGCAAGGCGGTTTTGGCGTTTCGCCCTCCGCGACGTTCCCAGGCTCGAATGTGATCCTGTCGGCCGCCGTGGCCGGCACCAATACCGCCGACACCACCTATGCGTGGGATTTCGATGGCGACGGCAGCTTCACTGTCACGGGCGCCGACAAGGCAGTCGTAACCAACGTCTATCCGAACTGCGGACGCTACACGGTTACGCTGCGCGTCAGCAACGGCGCGGGCGAGACCAATCTCCTCACGCGCGCCAAGGCCGTGGCGATCGGTCCCGTGACGTCATACGTGGCGCGGTCCGGCAACACGCCGCAGTTCCCCTACGACACTCTGAGCACGGCCGCGAGCAACGTGCAGGATGCCGTGGACGCCGCCGTGAATGGAAGCACGGTGCTGGTGGGTGGCGGTCGCTACATACTCGACAAGGCCGTAGCGGTCAGCAATGCCGTGGCGATTCGGAGCACGGGTGGCAAGGATGCCGCCATCCTGGACGGCAACGGGGTCGTCAACGTCCTCTACCTGGATCATGCGCTGGCCTCGGTAGACGGCTTCACCATCACCAATGGCCGCAGCGCTTCGTATGTTGCGGCCGGCGTTCACATGTATAACGGCGGCACGGTTCGGAACTGCACGTTGGTGGGCAATACCAATGTCGCCAATTATGGCGCCGGCGGTTTCTATATTGAGGGCCTCAACGGAACGCTTTCGCACTGCTCGGTGGTACTGAACGCTGGCACCGCCTCTTACGGAGTTGGTGGTGGTGGCGTGCTGGTTCGGGGCACGGTTCGCAACTGTCTGGTGGCCGGCAACCATGCGGCTGGCGGCAGTGGAACCGCGGGCGGCATCAAATTGCCCTACGGCGGTCTCATCGAATCCTGCACCATCGTGGGAAACTACACCGCAAACGGTGCGGGCGGCATTCGATGGGATGGCAATAACGCGACGATTCTCTACAACAACATCATCGTCTCCAACTACAATGGCGCCACCGTCCTGGACTGGTCGGAAAACGGCTCGGAAATAGTCAATAACAACTGCACCCCGGTGACCCTCGGCACGGCGTGCATTACGAACGATCCCGCCTTCAGGAACCCAGGCTCCGGATCCGGCCTGACCTTGTCCTTCGGCGACTACCGGCTGAAGAGCGACTCGCCTTGCCGCGACCAGGGCTTCTCCCGCACGTGGCATGCCGGAGCGCTCGATCTGGCCGGCGCTCCGCGCGTCGTGTATGCGGCGGTCGACATCGGCGTATATGAGGTGCAGCTCCCCAAAGGCACAACCATCATTCTGCGCTAGGGATTGACTTCGACATTCTGCTGTTCAGTATTCGGAAATCTGCGGTTTGACCGGGTTGCTGGTACAGCCCGCGTAGTGACGAGCGAAGCATAAGGACACTGTTTGTGAAGGCAGAAGCTATCTGGGAGCAGTGCGCTCCCGCATCCAAATCCCGCCTCGTCTTCGAATGCCCGGCGGCGCAGGGCGTGCGCCCTGTGCTGCCGGTGCTGGTGTTGCGGGGCGCCAAACCGGGGCCGCTGCTGCTGACGATCGCCGGCCAGCACGGCCGTGAACTGCACGGACCGGCCGGCATCGCCCGGGTCTTCGATGAGACGGATCCCGCCACCCTCTCCGGCACGGTCGTCTTTCTGCCGACCGTCAACCCCGCCGGCATCCGCATGCACCGGCAGGACTACCCGTTCGAGGACGCGCGCTACCGCCGCGGGGTGAAGGCGTGCTGGAACATGAACCGCACGTGGGGGCTGAATAAGAAGTCATATTCCGGGGTCATCGCGTCGGCCGTGGCGGCGAACTTTATCGACGCCGCCGACGCCGTGCTGGATCTGCACGGCTGGTACAGCGTCTCAACCGCCTGGGGGCGGGCCGTGGACCGCGAGCTGATCCTGGCCTTCGGTCAGCGGATCAACGTGCTGCGCCCGAGCGACTGTCCGACGATGGACGGGATGCTGGAGGGCTATGCCGAGAAGCTGAATAAGCCTTTTCTCATCGTCGAACTGGCGCCGCAGAACACGCTCGTTCCCGAACGTGTGCGCCAATGCCGGATCGGTCTTGTCAACGTCATGCGCCATCTCGGCATGCTGCCCGGCGTCCTCGAATTGCCGGCCGAGCAGTTGGTCTTTTCCATGAAGGGCCGGGAAACCCTGTTGGAAAGCGACTGCGAAGGCATCTGCGAACCGCTGGTCGAAGCCGGCGAATGGGTGGAGAAGGACCAACTGCTGGCGCGGGTCTGGAGCCTCGACAGCTTCGAGGTGATCAAGGAGTTTCGGGCGCCGCATGCCGGCGCCATCTCCAATATCCTGGCGTTCTTCTGGGGCGAGGATGTGCCATGCAGCGCAGTGGTGCATCCGGGCTCGCCGGTCGTGCTGGTGCGGGGCGAGGCGGAAATCGTGCGGCGGGAGGCGGGATCGTGTAAGCGGGGCGGTTAAGGGTAGGCGTTTAGGAGTAGGCGTTTAAGAGTAGGCGATTAAGTGGGGAGGAAAAGAGTGACACAGCATTTTGGGCATGAGAAGCTGATCGTCTACCAGAAGGCTATGGGCTTTGTCGTCCTTCGGAGCGGGTTGCTGGACCGGTTGCGGCGGCGAGTGGCGGCGTGCGATCATCTGGAACGCGCCGCGGAAAGTATTCTGGTCAACATCGCCCACGCCAGCAGCGCCTGGACCGCCGACGAGCGGATCGTCTGCCTGGGACATGCCAACGGGTCCGCCCTTGAGTGCGCCGCTTGCCTGGATGTGTTGGTCGCCAAGACGTTGCCGGCCGCAGAGGATGTCTTCCCCGGCAAGTGGAAGCAGGCCGTGTGTTGCTCCGCCGCATTGCGGTGATGCTGACGGCTCTCTCAAAAACAACCTTACAAGCAGAACACCCTTAAACCTCCCCACTTAACCGGCTACCCTTAACCCCCCACCCTTAACCCTCTACCCTTAACCGCCCCCCTCCCCCACTTAACCGCCCCACTAGACCCGCCCACCCATAGACGTTGAAGAATAAAAGTTTAAGTGTAAGAGGTTAAGCGTAGAGGTGTAAGAGTAGACGTTTAAGTATGACCACCCAACATGAGTTCACCATCCACAATCCAAAGGACAACACAATGAACGCCTTCTTCCCCCGCCTTTCCGTTCTCTTCCTGCTTCTGGCTGTTTCGCCCGCGTTCGCGGCGGAAAGCCCCTATTGCCTTGACCTTTCCACCATGGACGATCCCTCCGAGTGGGAGGGGCCCTTCCCGGCGAAGATCGCCGCTGGCTCGGACGGCGGCAAGGCCCTGATGTTCGATTTCGGGAAGGGTGGAGGCGGGAACTGGCTGTCGAAAACCTTCGCGGACCGCGGCATCGATCTGGACACGTACGACCTGCTCAAATTTGACTGCCGCGTCGAGGACGGGGGCGGCTATTTCAGCGTCCGTTTCCGGCAATGGCCCTTCATGGGCGGCTTTCTTGCGCTGGGAAATCACAT
>JAQULY010000255.1 GCA_028718445.1 Kiritimatiellia bacterium | reverse complement strand
TGGTGCGCGCTTGACCCACTTCTCCTGGGCGGTGTTGTTGGCGCTGGTGCCCGCTGCAGCGGCCGGCATCAACCGGTACGGACTCGATGCGGCCGGCGTAATCGGTCTGGCCATGGGCAGTGCTATGACGGCTGAGGCTCTCTGGCAGAAGTACACCCGTCGCCCGGTCACGATCGCCGACGGCAGCGCCGCGGTGAGCGGCCTGCTCTTGGCCTTGCTCTTACCGGCCAATATTCCCGCCTTCATGGTGATCGTTGCCAGCACGCTGGGCATTGTACTCGCGAAACAGTGTTTCGGCGGCCTGGGGGCCAATCCGCTCAACCCGGCTCTGGTCGGCTATGCGATCCTCCGTATCACTGGACCTTGGGCCGGACATCTCGATTTCGACCTGATGCTGGTGATCTACGACACCGGTTTCGCGAAGGAGTACCCGGAAGCGGTCTTCAAGGCGCTGGGCGCCGCAGGCCTGTCGGAGTTTCGCCTCTGGGACCTGTTCCTCGGTCGCCAGACCGGCGGCATCGGTTCTTCGCAGATCGCCTGGCTGCTGGTCGGCGGCTTGTTTCTCGTCTTGCGGGGCGCTATCCGCTGGCCGATCCCCGCCGCGTTTCTGGCCGGCGTCGCGCTGGCCTCCGTCGTGCTCAACCGGCTGGACAGCGACGCCTATGCGCGTCCGCTGTTCAACCTGGTCACGGGCAACGTCATGATCGGCGCGTTCTTTCTCAGCACCGAGCACGCCAGCTCGCCGGTCAACCGCTGGGGCATGTTGGTCTACGGCCTGGGCTGCGGGCTCCTGACCGTGGTTTTCCGCGCCTGGAGCACCTACGGTGACGGCGTCGTCTTCGCCATCCTGATCATGAGCATCTTCGTGCCGCTGTTGGACCGGCTGCGCCGGCAGGCGATGCCGCCGCCGCCGGCCGTGCTTTTTGATGCCGCCGCCCAACCGCCAGCTTCGCAGGAGGCCGCGCGATGAACGAGATGGCGCGTATGGTGACGGTGCTCGCGGCCATCTGCGCCGTCTGCGCGCTCGCGCTCTCGAGCCTGCGCAGCGCGACGATCGAACGGATCGAACGCCAGGTTCTGACCTATCTCGAAGGGCCGAAAGTGCAGATCGTGCTGGCGGGCGCCGAGAACGATTTGATCGAGGATCGCCGCAAGGTGCAACTCGACGGTCGCACCGTGACGCTCTTCGTCGCCAAGCGCAACGGCAAGATCTGGGGCGTCGCCTACGAGACGGTTGGCGGCGGTTTTGGCGGCGACATCCAGGTGATGGTCGGCTACGACCTGAACGAGGACAAGCTGACCGGTGTGCAGATCGTTTCGCACAAAGAAACGCCGGGCATCGGCACCAAGATCACGATGGACCAGTACACAAAGGCGTTCATCGGCATGCCATTGACCAGCAACTTCGCGCTCAAGCGCGACGGCGGTGATCTCGACGCGATTTCCGGCGCTACGTACTCGTCCCAGGGCCGCGCCGAGGCGGTCGCGCGCAGCGTCGCGCTCTATCCGCAGGTGAAGGCTTATGTCCTGGGCGAGGCATCAGGGAGGCAGCCATGACGCTGTGGCGGGAGTTTCGCAAGGGTTTGTGGCATGACCTGCCGCCCTTCCGATTGGTACTGGGATTGTGTCCAACCTTGGCGGTGACCAAGTCCGCGGTTAGCGGCTTGGGCATGGGGTTGGCGGTGATCTTCGTCCTGACTTGCTCCAACGTGCTGGTGTCGCTGCTGCGGCGAGTCATTCCCCGCAAAGTACGCATCGCCGGATTCATCGTCATTATCGCGACCTTCGTGGTTGTTGTCGAACTTGTCACCCAGGCTTTTTTCTATCCGCTCTACGAGAAACTCGGCATCTTCATTCCTTTGATTGTCGTCAACTGCATTATTCTCGGTCGGGCCGAGGCCTTCGCTTCGCGCCATGGAATTGCCGCCGCGGCTGCAGACGGCCTCGGGATCGGCGTCGGTTTCACGCTGTCGTTGACGGTGCTCGGCGCCTTGCGCGAATTGATCGGCGCCGGAACGCTCTTCGATCATCCCGTGCTGCCGCTGATCTACCAGGACCGTCCCTTTGCGATGATGATTGAGGCGCCGGGTGCGTTCATCTGCCTGGGTGTGCTGCTGGCTCTGATGAACGCCGCGACCGCAACCAAGGGCACATAGATACCGACGGGAGAGAACGCGGCATGGAGTACCTGATCCTGATCGTCAGCGCGGTGCTCATCAAGAACATCCTGCTCGCGGAATATCTCGGATGCTGCCCGTTTCTGGGCACGTCCAAACGGATGGATACGGCGATCGGCATGGGACTGGCGGTCACGTTCGTCTTGACCATTGCGACCGCGGTCACCTTCTGGGTGCAGAAACTGGTCTTGGATCCATTGGGCTTGGGCTATCTGCAGACCATCGGTTTCATTCTGGTGATTGCCTCCCTCGTCCAATTCGTAGAGATGTTCCTGAAGAAATTCGTGCCGCCGCTCTATGCCTCGCTAGGGATCTTCCTGCCCTTGATCACGACGAACTGCGCTGTTCTGGGCGTGGCGATCCTCTGCATCCGCCGAGACTACACGTTCGGCCAGTCGCTGATCTTCGCGGCGGCATCGGCAATCGGGTTCATGCTGGCTTTGATCCTCCTGGCAGGCATCCGCGAGCGGCTCTTGATCTCGGCGGTGCCGCGCGCGCTGCGGGGCACGGCCATCGGGTTGATCATGGCCGGACTGATGGCGCTGGCCTTCAACGGTTTCGTCGGTGTGGACAGTTCGCTGCATGCGCTGATGCAGCGCTAACGGCGGGGCGCGGCGCGGCCGGGCTGCGCGTAAGGAATGCAACGATGCTCGAAGCGACGCTCTTTCTGCTATCGCTGGGTTTGGGCGCTGGTGTGGTGCTGGCCGTCGCCTCGCGGGTATTCTACGTGTATGAGGACCCGCGTATCCTGGCCATCACCGACGCCCTGCCCGGCGCCAACTGCGGCGGTTGCGGCTACGCCGGATGCGGCGCGGCGGCGGAAGCCGTCGCCAAGGGCGAAGCGACCGCCAACGTCTGCGTGATCGGCGGCACTGACACCGCGCGGGCTGTCGCGGCCTTGACCGGCCAGGTTGTCGTTGAGCGCGAACCGAAAGTGGCCTGGACGAGTTGCACCTACGGCGTCGGCGAAGCGGATCCGCTGTTCACGTATGATGGCGCCAGCGACTGCCGGGCGGCCGTGTTGCTTTATGGCGGCAGCAAGGTCTGCCCGATCGGCTGCGTGGGGCTCGGTACGTGCGTGAAGGTTTGCGACTTCGACGCTGTTCACTTGGGCGACAACCACCTGCCGATCTTCGATCCCCGGAAATGCGTGGCTTGCGGCGCCTGCGTGCGTGCGTGTCCTAAACATATCATCAGCCTGACCAGCGCCACCGAACGGGTGATCGACGAATACACGGTCGACGAGTGCACGGCGCCATGCCAACGGACCTGCCCCACCGGCATCGATATCCCGGCCTACATCCGCGCCGTGCGGGAGGGTCGCTACGAGGACGGACTGCGAATCATCAAAGAACGCTGTCCGCTCCCTCTCATCTGCGGGCGCATCTGTCCGGCCCCGTGCGAACTCGATTGCCGGCGCAACTTCGTGGACGAACCGGTGGGCATCAATCCGCTAAAACGCTTCCTGGCCGATTACGAGCGGCTTACCGGCCGGCACGTCCAGCCCTACAAATGTCCGGACAGCGGCCATCGCGTCGCGGTGGTCGGCGGCGGCGCGGAGGGCCTGACGGCCGCCTACTACCTGGCCCGTCTCGGCCACCGGCCGACCATCATCGAGAGCCAGGCCGAACTGGGCGGCATCCTGCGCTACGTCATTTCGCGCGATCGCCTGCCGAGCGACGTTCTCGCTCACGATATCAAGGGCGTGCTCGACATGGGCGTCGAGGCGCGTTGTGGGCAGCGGCTGGGTCAGGATTATTCGCTGGCGACGCTGCTGGCGGAGGGGCACGACCTGGCGGTGCTCTGCACGGGGGGCTACGACAGCCGCAAACTGCTGCCCGGCGATCCGCGCTCTACCGACAGCGTTGCTGGGTTGATGCTGATGATCGACTTGCTCGCCGCCGACATCGCGGTGCGGACCACACCGCTGGGCCAACAGGTGGTGATCGTCGACGGTCTGGGCTCGGCGCTGGCCCTGGCGCAGCAATGCCGGGCGGCGGGAACCGACCGAGTTCGCATCGTCTGCGCCCGCCCGCTGGCGCTCTGGCCGGACGATCTGCAGGACGCGGCAGCGCTGGCCGCACAGGGAATCAGCGTCCACCCGGAGTGCGTGGTCGCGGCGTTCGGCGGCGAGGGCGACCGGCTGACCACGCTCGTGCTCGAAGAGGTGGGCGCCGATGATCCCGGCCGGCCGCGGCGCGAACAATTCGCCGTCGATACGGTTGTGCTCGGGGCTGGCCGGTTACCGGAACTGGTTTTCCAGCGCCTCGACGCTGCCGCGGCCGCCGCAGCGGGATCAGACGGCCGGTTGCTGTGGCAGACCGTCGAGACGTTCCGCACGCTGCCGTTCGGGGGCGACAATGGCGTTTTCAGCTCGCCGGAGCCCGGCCGGATCAGCGATGCGGCGGCCGTTGTCAAAGCCATGTTGTCGGGCCGGCGGCTCGTGCGAGGTTTGCAGCAATACCTGGAGACGGGACAGGTCGCGCGATTGCCGTACGCGGTCGCGGAGGCTGCGTCCGTGTTGGACGTCGACGGTGTGGTGGGCGTTCCTGCCGTACCCAGGAACGGCCCCGCCGCCGTCGCGACCAGCGGCAATAGTAGCTGGCAAGCGAGACAGGAGATCCCAGGCCTGGACGAAGACGGCGCGCGGCGGGAAGCCGCGCGTTGCCTTGCTTGCGGGTTGATCTGTTACCAGAAAGAGGCAGTAGAACAACATGCCTGATCCCACCCTCACGCTCAACGGACGCACCTTGCCGTTTGTGCCGGGTGAGACGATCCTGGAGGTCGCACGGCGCCACGGCATCTTCATCCCCACCCTGTGCCATCTGGACAACGCTCATCCGACGGGAGCGTGCCGCGTCTGCGTGGTCGAGGTCGAAGGCGCCCGTACATTGGCGCCGGCCTGTGCAATGCCCGCGGCTCCCAACATGGTGGTGCGCACGGATTCCCCCGTGGTGATCTCAGCCCGGCGGCAGGTGCTGGGCATGCTGCTGCAATCCGGTAATCACAACTGCGCGTCGCGACGGCGCGATGTCGCCGAGTGGACCGGATTTCAGCAGGAGGTCCACGCATACGACGGCTCCGACGAGCTATGCGAAGTCTACGGAGACTGCCGGCTGCAATCCTACAGTTACCGTTACCAGGTCGATAGCAAAGGCTTGGTCGCGCTGCCGCCCCGATATCCGCTCGAAGCGGCCGGACCGCTGATCGTGCGCGATTTCTCGCGTTGTATCCTGTGCGGCCGCTGCATCCAGGCTTGCAACGACATCCAGGTCAACAACGCGATTTCCCACGGCTACCGCGGTGTCCGCGCCAAGATCATTGCCATGGGTGATAGCACGTTGGAGCGCTCGGAATGCGTGGCCTGTGGCGAGTGCGTGCAGGTCTGCCCGGTCGGCGCGCTGGTCGAAAAAAAAGCCCGCTACCGGATTCGCCCCTGGCAAGCGCAGCATGTGCGCACCACCTGCTCCTATTGCGGCGTGGGCTGCCAGATGACTCTGCACGTCAAGGACGACACGATCCACAAGGTGACCGGAGTGGCATCCGGTGCGCCGAACCTCGGTCGTCTCTGCGCGCGCGGGCGCTATGGCTACGACTTCGTCCACAGCCCGCAACGGCTGACCAGGCCGCGCGTTCGCACCGGCGATGTCCTACGCGAGGCCACCTGGGACGAGGCGCTGGATCGCGTACGCGGGATCATCGCCGAGACCGTGTCCGGCAACGGGTCGGGGGCCGTGGCCATGATCTGCTCGGCCCGCTCCAGCAATGAATCACTGTATGGTTGGCAGAAACTGATGCGGGAGGTTGTCGGCTCGCCGAATGTGGTGGCGCCGTTTGCTGCCGGTGGCATGCAGGCGCCCCTGCAGGCAATCGAAAGGGCGCCGGTGACCCTGCTGATCGCCAGCGATCTGACGGTCGAAAACCCCGTTGCCGCGACGTACCTGAAGCGGGGTGTGAAGGCCGGCCGCAGTCTGATCGTGATCGATCACCGCGAAACTGCGATGGCGCGCCATGCCACCCTCCGCTTGGCGGCTCGTCCTGGGACGGAGACCTTGTTGGTCAACGGCTTGATCAATGCC
The DNA here is from genome assembly GCA_028718445.1 of Kiritimatiellia bacterium. Taxonomy (GTDB): domain Bacteria; phylum Verrucomicrobiota; class Kiritimatiellia; order RFP12; family JAAYLN01; genus JAQULY01. Next base: position 1,488 of record JAQULY010000255.1, on the reverse strand, counting down.
ATCCTGGCCCGCGGGCGCCGTGCCGAGCACGGAGACCTGGCCGCCTCGGTCGCGGCGTTCGGGCCGGCGGCCGTTGAGGCCGCCACCGGAGTTCCGGCGGCGCAACTCGCGGCGGCCGTTGAACTGCTCGACGCTGACGCGCCTACGATGTTGATCTACGGCGCCGGCGTTTCCCACGCGGCGCCGAGGTTCGCAGCGCTGCAGGGTCTGCTCGGTAATCTGGACCGCGACGATGGAGGCATCCATCATATCGGCGCCCAGGCGAATGCGCTTGGGGCGTTCTATATGGGGCTTGCCCCCGATTTGACACCGGGCGGTATCGAACCGACGCAGACGGCGGGCATGACCTTTGAGGAACTCATCGCCGATCTTGCGCGGGCAACGCCGCCGCGGGTCCGTTGCCTTGTGATCAGCGGCGAGAACCTGGCTTATGGCGCTGCCGCGAACCCGGAAATCGCACGCGCCCTTGCGCGGATCGAGCACCTCATCGTGATCGACAACCTCGAGAGTGAGACCCAGCAGCACGCAGCGGTGGTGCTGCCAGCGGCGGCGTGGGCCGAGGAGGACGGCACGGTGATCAACGCCGAACACCGCATCCAGCGCTTTGTACGTGCGATCCCGCCTGTGGGCGAGGCCAAGCCGGAGACCTGGATCGCCACGCAGCTGGCGAACCGGCTGGGCCAAACCTGGCCTGAGCGGTCCGCGCAGGCCTGGTGGGACGATGTGATCGTTGCGGCGATTCCGGTCCTCGCAGGCGTGCGCTACGCCGAACTCGGCTCCGAGGGCGCGCTGTGGCCGGCTCGCAACGGCAGTCGGGTCGGCGCGCGAACCGTCCCCTGGCTTGGATACAATTACGTCCATCGCACTCTCATCGAGAACTGCACCGGTGTGCTGGAATCGCTGCCGCAACACAGCGGGCTCGGTGAGCACGCCCCCGTCGACGACCCCGCAACTATTCGGACTGCGTACGACGAGTTTCTCGCGCAAGAACGACTGACCGAGCACCGTGAGGCAATTGACGCCGTGCTCGCGACATACCGGCCGCGACCCGGCGGTTTGATTCCAGTCCTGCAAAAGGTGCAGCAGATCATCGGCTACCTACCGCCTGTGGTGCAGAACTACATCGCCCTGGGCCTGGGACTCTCGGCGGCGGCTGTCTACGGCGTGACGTCGTTCTACTCCTTCTTCACGATGAAACCGCGTGGGCGACACACCGTGCGGGTATGTCTAGGCACCGCTTGCTACGTGGTCGGCTCGGGCCGTCTGATCGAACGGCTGAGGGAACACCTGAACGTCGAGGTCGGCGAAACAACCGCCGATCGCATGTTTTCGCTCGAAGGTGTGCGATGCGTCGGTGCTTGCGGCCTGGCGCCGGTCGTGATCGTCGATCACGAAACCCATGGCTGCGTCACCTTTGAGAAGACTCGAGAGGTCATCGCAAGCTACCGGGCTGAGGGGACCTAGCCCGGATTGTGCATGGCGCGATCG
>JAQULY010000254.1 GCA_028718445.1 Kiritimatiellia bacterium | reverse complement strand
CGCAACTTTGGAGAACCGCCAGGATGTGGTACAAGAAGAGTTTTCGACGCAATCTGATCGATATGCATATCGCCGACAGCGATGACCGGTTTATGTCCGAATTCGATCCGCAAGTGTACGCGGACAGGATGGAGATGTCCAAGGTCGATACGGCCATCGTGTATGCGTCTTCGTGCCTGGGAAATTGCTATTGGCCTACCCAGACGGGCCACATGCATCGCGGACTGAAAGGGCGGGACATTCTCGGGGAGACCATCAAGTGTCTGCGGAACAAAAACATAAACACGGTTGTCTATTTCAACATCTGGTCTCGCTGGGCCTGCCTGAATCATCCCGAATGGCAGATGCGCGATGGAGAGGGACGAGGAACTCTGGAGTACCTCTGGTCGCCTGGGCGTTACGGGGTCTGCTGCCCCAATTCTCCTTACGGCGGGTTCGTTCTCAAGCAAATCCGGGAACTGTGTCTTCAATATGAGTTCGAGGGGTTGTGGATCGATATGATCGGCTGGGTACCCGGCATCTGTTTCTGCCGGCATTGCCGGGACCGATACATGAAGGATGCCGGACGGGACATTCCGGAGACGGTGAATTGGACTGACCCACAATGGGTGGCCTTTCAGAGATGGCGGGAATCCTGCATGGCCGAGTTTGCAGGACAGATTACGGGAACGGCGAAAGCGCTGAAACCGGGCGTTTCGGTGGCACATCAGAGCGCGATCTGGGCCAGCGGCTGGCACAACGGATTTTCCCAGGCATTTCTCCGGCAGAGCGACTACCTGGCCGGGGATTTCTACTGCACCTGGCTCACCGAGCATTCCTTCAACTGTGAAGCGCTGGATCGCCTCACACCCGATCGTCCCATGGAATTCATGACATCCGTCCACACCGGACTGGATGATCACACGACGTTAAAGACAACGGACTTGCTTGCCGCGCAGATATGCACGGCCATCGCGCACAATGCCGCTTTTGTCTTCATAGACGCGATCGACCCGGTTGGAACCATTCGCGCGGATGTCTACGACAGGATGGGGGCAATGTATGACATTCTCAAGCGCTATGAACCTTATCTGGACAGCGATGCCCTTCCCTTGCGTGATATCGCAATCTATTTCAACTTTGAATCGCTGATCGACATGCGCCAGAACGGCGTTCCCGCTGCCAAGGTCGCGGCGTCCAATCCATTGATGGGCGTAATCGCGAACATCCTGAGAACACTGATGGACGCACATTTGCCCTGCACCTTGATTACGGACAAGAATCTCCATGAACTGAAACAATATCAGGTTGTCATTCTTCCGGACATTATCGTGATGGACAAGAGGGAAGTCGATGCCTTCGACGATTATGTCGGAAACGGAGGAAGTCTATACGTCAGCAAACGAACATCCTTGCTGAACAGGGACGGCTCCCAAAATGCGGATTTCCAGTTGGCCGATGTGCTGGGCGTGTCTTATCGGGGGGAAACGCGGGAAGCAGCAACATACATGTCGCCTACCCGGGAAGGCAACGGCCTATTTCCCGCCTGCTCCTCGAAATATCCTCTTTTCATTTCGGATCCGCAGGTCAAGATCTCATGTTCCGCCGATGCTTCTGTTCTGGCCACACTCGTTCTACCATACTCGGATTCGGGGGATCCGAACAACACCGCCGCGGCCATCAGCAACCCGCCAGGCATTCCCACCGATCTTCCAGCCCTGGTGATGCGCAACCACGGACGTGGCCGGGTGATCTATTCGGCCGGGCATATTGAAAAAATGGAGCACGAGGAGCACAGGCTGGTTCTCACGGCGCTGCTGCGCAGACTGCTGACCAGGCCGCTCGTTGCCACCACTGATGCTCCGAAAGCGGTCGAGCTTACGGTCTATGAGCAGCCGCGCAATCGCCGGCGCATCGTCAATCTGCTCAATTTTCAGAAAGACCTGCCGAATATTCCGGTTGAGGGAATCCAGGTTCGGCTATGGCTGAATGGAAAAAAGGTTCGAAGCGTTATGACGCTTCCGGAACAGGAGCCGGTGAGCCACACGATCGATGCCGATCATCTTCTTTTTGCCGCTCCGAAACTGACGACATTCATTATGTTCGCCGTCGATTTTTGGTGATCCGGAGGGCAGCCAAATGCCGCTGAATATTGTGCGCCCATACACAACGAAGGCGTTCTAGTTGGATGCGTTTGCCATGCCGTGTGGGTAGACACAGGCTCCGACGTGTGCTAGGGTAATGTTATTAGGAGTTATATTCTTAAGGGTATAACTCATAATAAGTAGCACTTCGGAATCGGAGACTGGATGCAAGTAGAGGCAGAAGGCATTGGACTTCCGCTGGATCTGCTGGTCAAGACGGCAGACCCCCTCCATCTCCAGATTGAGCGGTTCCTGCGCCGGCAGATCGCAACCGGTCAACTGGCCGTCGGTACACGGCTGCCGTCCACGGCGGCGTTGGCGGCCAGGTGGGGGGTGGACTGCAAGGCCGTGCAGCGCGCCGTAAGTCCCCTCGCGGCCGAAGGACTGCTCGGCCGCTGCCGCGGACGGGGCACCTTTGTCCAGGGCTCCTGCCGGAAGCCGATGGTTGCGCTGATTCTAGGTCCTTCGTTGACGAACGAGGCCTCACACTTCTACCGCGCCACGCTCGAGGCGTTGCGCGAGGCGACGCACAAGCGCGGATGGACTTCACGGACCTACGACGGTCTCAATCCGGCGACGGAGGAGGGTCAGCCGCATCGGCAAGAAACCATCCGCCAACTGGAGAGCGACATCCGCAACGGGGGATTCAAAGGCACGATCCATGTGGGTCTGCGCGGGGAAATCTCGCTGGCGGTGGAACATACCTGCGGGCTCCCTGTGGTGCGCGATGGGCTCATGGCTGTGTACGACGTCCAGGCGTTCATTCGGGAGAGCACCATCTTCCTCGCCGACGGCGGCTGCCGAAGGATCGCCATGATCGGCAGAGCACCCGACGCCAAGCTTTGCGCCACGCCTCGGCAGGAAGACCGGAGCCGGCAGGAAACGCTGGCGACAACCGCATCCGCCTGCGGCCTCTCCCAACCCCAAGTGCTGCGCATGCCCTGGGTGGACCACGCCGCCTTCAATGAAGCGGAAACGCACCGCCGCATGCTCGGCCTGATTGATGAATGGCACCAGACCCCGGGCTCGATGCCGGACGGATTGATCGTAGATGACGACATCTTGATGCGCGCCGTGGCCTTGGCGCTGCTGGCACGTTCTATCGCTGTTCCCAGGCAGATGCGCGTGGTCACACTCGCCACGGATCGGGTCCGGCTGCACTACGGGATGCCAGTGGCGCGCTACGAGTTCTCGGTGAACGGGATGTCAGAGACGTTGGTCGACCTGCTCTGGAGAAAGGTTGCCAACGACACGATGCCCGACCTGCCCATTGTGCTGTCCGGCCGTCTTCGGGCAAACGAGGAACCGCGAGCTGGAGATCTACGGGGAATGGACCCAGCCGAGCGGCACGGTCATCTTGCTGCGGTGAAAGAACGAATGGAGCCATGATGGCGATGGAAAAGACATCGAGGCGAATCGTGCTGGGCATGTGCGCGGCGGGAGCCATGATCAAAGGAACGGACCTGCACGCCGCCGACCCGCTTGACGCCTGCAACGTCGTTTGGGATTCGCCGAGCAAGGACCAGAACGGCTCAATGCCGGTCGGCAACGGCGACATCGGCGCCAATGTCTGGATGGAAACGAACGGCGTGCTGACGCTGCTGATCGGCAAGACCGACGCCTGGAACGCGAACTGCCAGTTGCTGAAGATCGGCCGGCTACGCGTCACCCTGTCGCCCAACCCGTTCACGCCCGGCCGTCCGTTCGAGCAGACGCTGCGCTTGCGTCAAGGCGAGATCGGGATTCGGTGCGGCGAAGGAGACCAGGCTGTCGAGCTCAGGATATGGGTGGACGCGAACCGGCCGACGATTCACGTGGAGGCCAACGGCCAGACGCCCTTCGAGACGCGGGTGCAGCTCGATCCCTGGAGAATCCAGCGACGGCAACTGGAAGGCAGGGAACTGGATAGCGCCTACGGCCTGCAAGGGAGTCCCCGGCCGGTGTACATGGAGCCGGATACCGTGCTCGAGGGACACACCAACCGCGTGGTCTGGTGTCATCGCAACGAACACTCGATCTGGGAGGACAACCTGAGGCATCAGGGGCTGGAGGGCTTCATCGAACAATCCCGTGATCCCCTGCTCCACCGGACCTTTGGCGCCTGTGTCGAGGGCGATGGCTTGGTCGGCACCGACGCATGGACGCTGGTCTCGGCGCGTCCCGCGCAACGCCTGGCCATGCGCGTCGACGTGCTGACCGCCCAGACTGCGAGCGTGGACGAATGGACGGAGGCGCTTGACCGCTTGGCCGCGGAGAGCCGCGCCGTCGACCTCGACGCGGCCCGCGCGGCTCACCGCGCCTGGTGGAACGACTTCTGGAACCGAAGCTGGATCCGTGTGACCGCTGCAACTGGCGCGTCCGAACGCGCTGCAGGCGACGCCGAAGCCGTCACGCGCGGCTACACCCTGCAGCGCTGGATCAACGCCTGCGGCGGACGCGGTGCCTTCCCCATCAAGTTCAACGGCTCCATCTTCACTGTCGCTCACGACGTGGCGGGCAAAGGTCCGGACCCGGACTACCGGCAATGGGGCGGACCGTACTGGTGGCAGAACACCCGGCTGGCTTACTGGCCCATGCTGGCCGCCGGCGACCGCGACCTGATGCGGCCGCTGTTCCGCATGTACCTGGACATGCTGCCCCTGGCGGCATACCGCACCCGGACCTGGTACGGCCATGAAGGCGCGTTCCTGGGCGAAACCGTCTATTTCTGGGGCATGTACAACGACAATAATTACGGTTGGCAGCGCGAGAAGCTGCCGCTCCACATGCTTGACAACGCCTATATCCGTTACGAATACACGGCCTCACCGGAATTGCTGGCGCTGGCCCTGGACTACGCCGATTACACGGGCGACACGTCCTTTCTCCCGGAGGTGCTGCTGCCGCTCGCCGATGCGCTCCTTCCCTTCTGGGACCAGCACTACAAGACGAACGCACAAGGCAAGCTCGTGATGGCGCCGGCTCAGGCTCTGGAAACCATCCGGAACGCCAGCAATCCGACGCCGGACGTGGCCGGACTTCAGTGGGTTCTGGACCGGCTGTTCGAACTGCCGGAATCGGCCGCAGGCGCGAAACGTCTCGCGTTCTGGAAGCAGTTGCGGGACAAGATTCCCCCCATCCACACCAAGGTGGACGAGTATGGCCGCCGCCGCGTCATGGGCCACGCGAGTGACGTCGAGCCGGCCCGCTCGAACGTCGAGAATCCGGAGCTCTATACCGTGTTCCCGTTTCGCCTGTACGGCGTCGGCAAACCGGACATTGAAACGGGGCTGGCGACCTTTGACAAACGGGTCAACAAGGGCTGCAATGGCTGGTTTCAGGACGACATCCAGGCCGCCATGCTCGGGCTGACGCAGACGGCTGCCGAGTTCGTTGCGAAACGCGCGCGCGCCGTGAACCCGCAGCATCGCTTCCCCGCCTTCTGGGGGCCCAATTTCGACTGGGTGCCCGACCAGGACCACGGGGGCGTTCTGATGCGGGCCGTCCAGGCGATGCTGCTGCAGGCGGACCACGGAAAGATTGTGCTCTTCCCCGCCTGGCCCAAGGACTGGGACGTGGCATTCAAACTGCACGCGCCGCAGCAGACGACGGTCGAGTGTGTCTACCGCCAGGGAAAGATCGAATCGCTGAAGATCGCGCCGCCGGAGCGCGCAAAAGACGTCATACAACTGGAGCCAAAATGATTCCTGTCAAGTGTCGCCTGGCCGCCGCGCTCTGTTGCGCGCTGTGTGCGGGAAGCACCTCAATTAACGCAAACGCCCAAAAGTCGCACTTTCTCGGAAGCTACGACTTCGTTGAAGGGAAGGGCGACGGGCTCGCGGCCACCGTTACTCCGGAAGGCCAATTCACCGTTGGTGACTACGACGGCATGCGGCTCCTGCGGATCATGCCGTCGAAGACCGTGCCGGTCGAGATCAAACCTGGCCAGCAGGACCCGGCGTTCCCGATCGTCAACGCCGAGCAAGGCGGCAAGAAGCAGGAGATTCGCGTCAACCTGATGCTGACGGACAAGGAAGCGCGCGGGATCGACCCCAAGCAAGTCATGAGCGTCATGGTCGTTCCGGAAATCTATGATGTAGCATACTCCGGCAACTTCGGCTCAATGCCGGCCAGAATACTTGGGCATGGGAAAGGCGCTGGAGACGGTTACGCCCCCATTTTCTACTCAGGGTCGGACTGGGGCAGGATGCCCATGACGCGCGCGCGCCTGCGCAAACGTCCCTACATGCTCGAGAACGTGTTCATGGACGGCCGCGCCAAAGGGGGAAACGGCGCGGACATCTCGATCCAGATCGACGACTATCTCCTGCTACGTTCGCTCGCGGTATACAGAGTGGAAGCGGAGGACCTCGCGTTGTTCGAAGAACGCCTGCGCGATTTGAATCAGCGCATGATCCCGCTGCTGCGCAAGCGCGCGTTGGTGGAGGACCGCGCCGACCAGGCGCGGACGATGATGGCCTACCTGGACCAGGCCGACGGAAGACTCTGTAACCGCGCCGCGCGGATGCGCGCCGAAATACTGGCGGCGCTCGAATCCATGGAAACCGCGACCGATACCTTCTACTTTGACGGCCGTCTGGCCGTCGCGCGGGGCGACAGGAAGGCCGTCGAGGACGCCTATCTCGGCATTCTCAATCAGGTGAACGCGATCGACCGCCAACTGAGCGACCTGGATTCTCTGGCGGAGCAGATCGCAGCGCGGGCGATGGCCGGAGCGCGCGGGAAGAAAGCGAACTGGTGGTTTGCCCCCCTGCGATCCGCCCCGCCGCCGATGCCGTTTACCGGCAGTAAGATGAGCCCCGCCGAACGAATCCTGCTCGGTGGCGCCGAGGGCGGCTACAGCTACACGCACGATTGGAGATTGCCGTACGCCCATAGCATGGGGGTCAATTTCCGCCAGCTCTGGTACATGTACCCGAAGCTGAATGAAGACCTCCGGTCGTTCACCGCGTACCGCAGCGACGATGAGCGTCAGGCGGCGTTCGCGCAAGAATACATGACCGGGTTGGGGTCATCCGTCCTGACCTACCGGCACGATCATATCTTCCCAATCCCGGACTGGTTCCAGAAAGCCTACGAAGGCAAGACGGATATCTGGCCGTGGAACGGCGCCGGCGAGGTGAAGCGTAGCCTTAACCCGTTCAATGACGAAGTCCGCAAGCTGTTGGTTGCGCAACACAGGGAGATCGCACGGCGCCACCGCGACAGCCCGCGATGGAATCTGCCGCTCCTGGCCTGCGAGGGCATGCAGCGCCTGGCGGGCGGAGGTGGATGCGAGAACGGTTACGACCCCTCGGCCGTCGCCAAGTTCCGCGAGTACCTGAAGGGGATCTACGGGGCGGTCACGAATATGAATGCCGATCTGGGCACGGACTACGCGGAGTTCGAAGCGGTTCAGCCGCCGCCGGACATGGGGATCAAGCTACGGCGCCGGCCCGGTCCGCTCGATTACCATTTCGAACGTTTTCGCCGCAAGTGCATGGTGGATGTCTACGAGATGTGCGCCAACGCCATGAAGGCAGAGAGCCCTGAGATGCGGACCTGGTTCGAGTCGATGGCGCAGTGGGATCTGACGGCGGCCGACGGCATCGACGCCTACAACCTGTTCCGCGTGGCCGGCATGGGCGCAACCCACGCCCAGGGCGAGCCCAACCCGAT
>JAQULY010000253.1 GCA_028718445.1 Kiritimatiellia bacterium | reverse complement strand
TGGTCCTGAAGGCCGGCGCCGTTCACCGTCCACAGGCTCAGGTCCGTCGTGCCTGACGTGCCGGCGGCCGTGAACAGTACGCTCTGGGATGGCGGAAGCGCACTGTCCACCGCCGTCAGCGTCACCGTGGCCGTGGTCGGCAATGCGAGCACACCGCCCACGGCGATCCGGTCGGACCCGGTCGCATCATAGCCACAGGCCACCGTTGCGCCGTCCGCAAGCGCCAGATGACTCGCCAGCGTCAGCGTGCCCACTCCGCTGCCGCCGGGCGCAAGCGTGGCCGTCCCCGCCACCGCCACCGCTCCAGAGATGGAACCCGACCCGCCGAGCGTGCACCCGGCGTTGACGACAACGCCGGTGCTCGCCAGCGAACCATCCACCAGCAGGGCGCCGCCCGCCACGGTCGTTGCGCCCGTATAGGAATTGACGCCGCTGAGCGTCTGCGTGCCATTGCCGACTTTCCTCAACGCGAGCGTGCCCAGTTCGGCGTTGCGAACCTCACCCTCAAAGATCCCGTCTCCGTTGTCGTTGCCGATGCTGATCGTGGCGGACACACCACCCCAGCAGCGCGCCTTCACAGCACCGTCGCCGGACAGAGCGCCAATCGTTCGGTCATTATCCCACAGATACAGGTAGCCTCCCTTGTCCACGCGCACAGGGGACGTCGTCGGGATGCCGCCAGCCACCCGAATGATCACGTTTCCCGCACTGACGCGTGTCGGCCCCGCATAGTAACTGGCCGCATCGAGGAAGAACCCCCAGGAAAAGTTGGGCGCCGACAGGGGTGAGACGAAAGTGATGCCGCGGCTACCCGAGTTCGTCAGGCCGCCGGTGAGGGTGGTCTGAAGGTTCTGGTCAAAGAGAATCCCTTCCTGGCCATTGAAGTCCAGTTTAGGCGCCACCGTGATCACGGCGCGCGAAAGAAAGGCGCCACTCCCAAGCACAATGCGACCGCTCCCAGCCAGACCGGCGCTCGTGGTCAGCGAGTTGACCGTCGCCACTCCCGAGACCGTTTCGGCGACCGTCAGGTTCACGTTGTCCGTGGCGGCCGCGCCCGCGAGGGTGGCGACATACGGAATTCCGCTGGTGGTGAAACCATAGGTTCCATAGGTTCCGAAGCGGGCCTTCGTGGACGCCGGATCGCCGATCAATACCCAGGGAACGATACCATTGACTGGCGTCGGCGGATTGTTCAGCACATAGAACCGGGAATCGTTGGTGCTTTCGCCTACCCCAAGACGCCCCTCCTGACTCGCATTCGCGAGCCAATCGCAGCCGCGGACCCACAACGTGGCGCCGTCGTCGGGGCGACTCAGGTTCGAGACCACCAGATGGCAGTTCGGCTGCGGCGCGAGGTCGCTGCCCCTGGAGACCCTCACCCCGCTGAATCCCGGTCCCATCACGATGGTCCCGTTCGTCTCGGCCAAGTCGTTCTGCCAAGTGCCCTGCAGCCAGATGTTCCCGCCCCTGAGAGTTACCGTCCCGGCATCCGGGATCCGGTCGGCATAGTTCCCCACATTGTAGTTCAGCGCGACACAATTAGCGCGGTTGTTCACTTGAAGGGTCCCGCTGCCGCGCACAATGATGTTGGTCGTGGCAAGCGTCCCGACCAGCGGCGAAGCGGCGCACACACGCACATCCCCCTCCCGTATCTCCAGCTTTCCCGTCCACAGGTTGGGCCCGTAGAGATCGAGACTACCGGGACCGGTCTTGACGATTCCATAGCCCGCGCCATTCACCGTGTTGGCAAAGAAGAAGCCACGAGAACTGTCGCTGCCTATGTTGATCCCAAGCGAACTGTAGACGGTCAGGTTCGTGGACAACGCGATATTTAGCCGGCTCCCCGCGAAGGCGTCGCCGAAGCCGATCCTGTTGAAGGTGATGTCCGGCGCGCGAACAGACAGCGTTCCGCCCAGCGTGAGCGTCCTGTCACCGCCAGTTCCCTTGAAGAGAAGGGTAGAAACCGGGGCATTGGTCTTGACGATGCTCATTCCGCCACCGATGGCCATATCGGCCGCGAACGTCACCGTCTGCGTGATCCCGTTCAGGTTCATGGCGGCCGGAAAGACGCCGTTGGGCGCCCCATCCGACCAGTACGCCGTGTTGGTGTAGGCGTACGACCCCGCACCCGATTGGTTCCAGTCAGCCCGTCCAGTCAGTCCGGACATGACAACCACCGCCACTGCCAAACTCGCCATGAACGTCCATTTCCGTCCCCAGATATGCATCGTTGTACCTCATTCTTCAGACCATCACATTTTATTGAACCACCAACTACATGCCGCCACAATAGCAGATCACAAGTAGATGTCTAGTATAAAAAGTGCTTGAACTTGAGAACGATTCCGGCCACACTGTCCCCATGCAAGAACGCAGAACTCACCGCCGCGTCGCGAGCATGGCGTGCGTCCTCCTCGGGTTTGCCCTCCAAGTGGGCGGGGTGCGGGCGCATGCCGACACCACTGTCCGCCGCTTCGCCCTGGCTCCTGTAGCGGCTGACGGGGTCGATGTTGACGGCGGTCAGTTGCGTCTGAGCTACACTTACGCCCAGACCGGCAACGAGCCGCTTTTGATGGAAGCCGAGCGTGCGTCGCTATTGCGACTGGACCCCGATCTGGGCCGACTGCGGCCGGACTCGACCGCCTCTGGCGGGTTCGCCATAGCCTACGCGCATACCGCCTCCTTCCGTTTCACGCTCCAGACCCCCGGTGCGTATACGGTCTGGTATCGAGCCCTCTTCCCGGCCCAGGGCACTTGGCTGCATTTCGAGAACATGGACGGCGGCGAAAGCCGGACCTTCACCGACAGCGATGGCGCCATCCCGAACCAGTGGCTTTGGACCCAAGGTCCCACGTATACGCTCACCGCGGGACAACACTCGCTGAACCTGACCCCGCACGGCTGGTGGGGCGGCGCACGCCTCGACAAGATCGCGTTGCTTGCGGCCGGAACTCCCGCACCGGTGGGCACGGGCACGACCAGCGCCGCCGCGCCAATGGGTACGGTTCGGACGGAACCCCTCCAAAGCAAGAACCTCGTCCGATGGGGGTCCCTGGCCCTGACCAATCTGACCGGTGCGGGCGCCGTGCGGGCCGAGTACAGCACCGATCGAGGCACATCCTGGTCACCCCTCCCACCGAGGGGCGATCTATCCTCGCTTCCACCGCAAGCCTCGCTCGCCTTCCGGTTCCACCTCTCGCCCGACACAAACGGCATGACACCCATCCTGGACCGCCCACAAGTCACGGCCATGGCCCGTCAGACGCCCGACCTGATTCTGGCGGACTCCAACATGCAGCTCCGCTTTTCCGGCGATACCGGCGCGTTGCTGGGCATCCGCAATCTCAAGACCGCTACAGACTACATGCTCCCCGACACCGAGACACCCCTCTTCGCGTTCGACGCCATTCACTGCGACTACGGCCCCGTCCGCGAGATTGGGTTCGACCAGGCCGCCCTGCGCCACGCCAGAATCCGCCGTGCGAAACGACACCTCGACATGACCTTCGCGCTGCTGAACGGCCAGGTGCTCGCCTCTCTCACCGTCAGCCTGGAACCCGCGGGTTTGGCGCGCTTCTCGTTGCGCGTCGCCAACCGCTCCAGCAACACGCTCTGCCGTGTCCGCGTCCCCCAGTTGCGGAACCTGCGCATCGGGGCCGATGCCGCCAACGACAAACTCTTCACGCCGATCCTGAGCGGCGGCATCGCACCCTATCCCGCCTCGCTCCGCCTGCCGCGTCTGGCCTACACCGACCGGGCGCTGTTCTATCCCGGCATGGCCTACACCTGCTGGATGGACCTGTGGGACGAACAGGGCGGCGGTCTCTACGTGGCCTGCGAGGACCGCGACTACCGCACGACCGAGATCTGCTTCTCGGCATCCGGCACGGAGGACCCGTCGTTCAAGCGCGCGGGCCAGGCCGACCCGCCGGCCGCCGCCGGCGACTACAAGCGCCTGGCCGCGCCCGGTCAGACCATCGACATCGGCTTCGCGAAGGATCTCGCCATCCCGCCCCACCGTACCGTGCGCGTGCCGAACGTGATCCTCGGTGTGCACGAAGGCGATTGGCATTGGGGCGCCGACCGGTATCGCGCCTGGGCACAGAGCTGGATGAAGAAGGCCGATGTGCCCGACTGGCTCATGGACACCGACGGACGCGCCGTCACCCACATGACCTGGCTCGGCACTTTCGCCGAACTCGCCAAGGAACGGGGCCGCGACGCCGCGCACCGCGAGAAGTACGGCATGACCCACCCGCCTTATCCCATGTGGTACGTCATGTCACAAAAGGAAGAGACCGATGCCGGGCCCATGTCGCTCAACCGGATTCTCGGCACCGACGAAATGTTCAAAGCCGGCATCCAGAAGCAACACGAGCTGGGCCACCGCATGATGTTCTACACACTGCCCCCGGCCTTCACGCCCGGCTTCCATCGTGAGGCCAAGCGACTAGGCCCCATGCCGGCGGCGATGGTGCCGGACGACGAAGTCCCGCCCAAAGGATTCTATGCCGAGATCGCCCTGCGTAACCTCGACGGCAGCCTGGCGTACCCCGACGAAGTGCGTTCCTACCAGCCGGTCTGCATGGGCGCGACGCGCTGGCAGAACTACCTTCACCACATGCTCGTCGAGAAGTACGTCCGCCAGTACGGCTCTGATGGTCTCTATCTGGACGGCATGGGCCTCTGCACCTACCCGTGCGCCAACCTGCGCCATGGCCATGCGGGCTACGGCGAGTGGCTGCAAGGCTTCACCCGCTTGATGCCGCGCGTCATCCGTGAGACGCGCCAGTCCCGGCCGGGAGGCATTTACGTCGGCGAGGGCATGGGCGATGTCGAAATGCAGTACCTCGACAGCGGCCTCTTCTATACCGACAACGCACCCGAAGTCTACCGCTACACACTCCCATGGAATGTGGGCAGCCTCCTGGACAGCCCCGTCTCCTACAACCACCAGGGGTACCCGACCACCCACTCGCTGCTGGAGTTCGCCACCGTGTACGGGCTGAAGGCCTGGGGCTTTAACGAGTATCGCACGGCGGCGGAACCGCAACGCGAGCAGATCGTCGCTTTCCGTCAGAACATCAGCCCGTTCCAGAGCCGGGCCCGCTTCATGGACGAGGTCGGCCTGCGCATCGCCGACGCCTCGATCCGAGGCAAGCTCTACACGCGCGACGACGACGGCACGCGCGGCGCTCTTGCCGTGTTCTTCAACCCGCACCCCGACACCGGCGCGCCGGGCGAGTTGGACGACTCGGCGGTCGGCGCACCGCGGGCCGCCTGGCGCTTCACCCTCGACGGACGCATCGAGCCGCTGCCCATCGAGCGGCACGACGGCCGCCTGCGCTTCGCCATCCCCCCCTCGCGCCTGTCGGCCGTCCTCTTCCTGGAACGCTGCGAACCCTTCCTGACCATGGACCATGTCGAGCCGGTCGTGCCCGGCGAGCGTGGCCGGGCCTGCCTCACGGTGCGCAACATGGAACCGAACCCCATCGCCGGCAAGACCTCCCTGCTTCTGCCGCGCGGCTGGGAGCAGACGCCTCTGAGCTTCACCCTCGCGGGCGGGGAGAGCGCGTCGTTCGACCTGCCGTTCGTCGTCGCCCGCGGCGCGCGCTACGATGTATACGACCTCTATGGCGTGACCCATGAAGCCAACGGACGCACGACGCGGCGCTGCCTTCCGATGGGCGTCTGCCGCCCCGTGCAGGCCGAACTCTACTACCTCCGAGGCGACACGCTCACGGTCGAGATGCGCAACTCCAGCACGCAGGCCATCCAGGGAACCTGTCGCCTCATGCCGCCGACACCCGTCATCGTGACTCCGGCGGAACGCGCCTTCACTCTGGCGCCCGCCGGCACTGGCGTGTTGACCTTCACATTGGGCAATCTCGCCGCCGTCTCCACGCGCGAGTTCATCAAGGCCGTGCTGACGTACGGACGGGACGAGACGGTCGCCTACGAAGTGGTTCAGCCGCCCATGCTCAACGGCGGATTCGAACAGGACGCCGCCGGCGACGGCTTCCCGGATTACTTCAACTACCGCAGCATCTATCCGCTGACGGCGCCCGGTCTCGCTCTCGATCGGGAGATCGTGGCTGAAGGCAAACGATCGCTGCGGATCGATCCCTTCGGGCGAGCCGACGCCAACACGCTCAACACCACCTATGTGCGGCTCGTGCCCAACCGCCACTACCAGGCGAGCTGCCGGATCCGCCGCTCGGCCAACCACCCCGCCATCGGCGTCAGCGTGTTCTCCATGTGCTCATGGGAGGCGGTCCGCAACGTCAATGTCCGGCTCGGCTTCCAGGAGTCGGGCCCCACCAACACCTGGGAACAATTCAAGGCCGAGTTTACCACCCCCAACATTCTGGTGCCGCATCAACTCGTCCTGTCCAATTCCTCGCGCGGGGCGGCAACCGTGTGGTTCGATGACATCCGAATTGAGGAAGTGACGACCCAGTAGCCATGGGTCAAGTCCTTCCGGAGGCAAGGCCGGGTTTACCCCGGCCACAGCCGACCTGATGGAGAAACGACGAACATGAACCTGAACACCATTCGCGAACACCTGCAAGGCCGTCGCATTCTGGCCATGCCCTACTGCCACGCCGATCACGCTTGGGAACACTCCCGTGATTGGCACCTGCGCCGTTACAGCTCGATCTTCGACCGGGTCCTCCACCTCTTGCGCACCCAGTCGGACTTTCGATTCTTCTTCGATAGCTGGTCCGAGATGCTTAAGCCGTGCCTGGAAGCGCGACCGGCAGACCTGCCCTTCGTGCGACAGATGATCGCCGAACGGCGCTTGGCGATTGTCGGCGGCCAATGGAGCAACGTCCGTCCGGCCCAGGTCGCCGACGAGACCTTCATCCGCAACATGGTCTACGGCCGTCGCCAGATGGCCGACTTCCTGCCCGACGTGCACCCCGAGGCTTACGCCAACATGGACACCGGCATTGGGCACAGCCAACTTCCGCAAGTTCTGCGCCTTGGCGGTTACCGGCGGTACTTCGCGTGGCGGCCGCAGCGAGGCCTGGATGAACAGGGCGTGCCCCGCAGTTTCATCTGGCGCGGTCTGTCAGGCGACACCACACTGGTCACGCGGCACAGTTACCAGGGGTGGTTCCACGCCGAGGAGTTTCATGCCGCCCGCTCGAATCCCCGCGACTTCTCCCTGCAGCACGTGGACTTTCACTTCCTGGCGAATTACACATGGGAGAACTACCTGGCCGTACCCGCCGCCCAACCGGGCCTCAAAACGCTTTCGTTCTGCGTGGGCGGCGACGACCAGTTGCCGTTCGTGGATGCGTTCTTCGGGTTCGAGCGCGACATCCCCGGCATCGTGGAACGCTGGAATCGCGAGGGGCTGGGCGAACTGAGCTTCGGCACACCCAACGACGTTTTCGACATACTCGACAGCCAGCGCGACAGCCTCCCGACGTGGGACGGCGCGCTCGACCCAACCGAGGTTTGCTACAACATCGCACGCAACGGCAAGAAGGGCGTGTGGTGGCTACGTGAACTGGCCGACCGCGAGCTGATCCTGGCCGAACACTGGGCCGCGCGGGCCTCGACGCAGGGGCACGGCTATCCGGCCGAGCGCCTCGACACGGCCTGGCGCGCTGCGCTGACCTTCGACACGCATGCCATCGAGTTCCTATTCGATAACGACTACGACGCGGCGCGCCTGACGATGGATAACGCCATCCACCAAGCTCGCACCGTGCGGACCGAGGCTTTGCGTGCCGTGGCCGCTATCCCCGACACCCCCCTGCTGCCGGGCTTCACCGTCTTCAACCCGCTCCCGG
>JAQULY010000252.1 GCA_028718445.1 Kiritimatiellia bacterium | reverse complement strand
GCGCGTCTGCTCCGCCTGGAAGGGCATGTCCTGGCCGCCGGCCAGCGAATCCGCCCCCCCCCGTTTGTTCTGAACTTGCACGCCAGCTTGCCGACGATACAATGAAGCGGTTGTTGAAGCCGCGACGATCAAACCCCGGCCGGGCCCATCGGCCACAGGAGTCCATCATGCAGCGAATCCGGAAGTTTATCGTTACGCCCAACCTGCCGCCGAAGCTGCAGCCGCTGCTGGAGATCGCGCGTAACATGTGGTGGGTCTGGAATCCGGAAGCGATCAACTTGCTGCGGCGGGTCGATCCGGATCTCTGGGATGAATACCGCAATAACCCGGTCGCCGTCCTGGGCAACCTGTCCTCGGACCGGATCAGCGATTTGACGCGGGACCAGGCATTCCTGGCTCATCTCGAGTCCGTTTACGAGGACTTGCAGCGCTACCTGAAGCAGACTTCCTGGTTCGAGAGCGAACACGAACACCTGGCCCAGACCAAGGTCGCTTACTTCTCCTTCGAGTTCGGCCTGCACGAATCGCTGCCGCTGTACTCGGGCGGTCTGGGCGTCCTGGCGGGCGATCATCTGAAATCGGCCACCGACCTCGGCGTGCCGCTGGTCGGTGTGGGTCTGGCCTACCAGTACGGTTATTTCCGGCAGTATCTGAACCACGACGGCTGGCAGCAGGAAGACTACCCGCTCAACGACTTCTACAACATGTCCATGACGCAAGAGCGCCTGCCGGACGGCCAGCCGGTGAGCGTGGAGATCGAGTACCCTGGCCGCAAGGTCACGGCGCGCGTCTGGCGGGTCCAGGTCGGCCGCAATCCGCTCTTCCTGCTCGACACCAACCTGCCCATCAACCGACTGGAGGACAGGGAGCTCACGAGCCGGCTCTACGGCGGCGACATCGATATGCGCATCCGCCAGGAGATCCTGCTGGGCATCGGCGGTTTGCGGGCGCTGCAGGCGATGGACATCCGCCCCGAGGTGTTCCACCTGAACGAGGGGCATTCGGCGTTCCTCTGCCTCGAGCGCATCCGCGCTTTGATGACCGAGCAGAAGCTGCCCTACGACGTCGCCTTCGAACTGGTGCGGTCGTCCAGCGTGTTCACCACTCACACGCCCGTGCCCGCTGGCAACGACCACTTCGACCCGCAACTGGTGCGCACCTACCTCAAACCGCTCGCCGATCAGCTCGGCATCGGCATGGACGGCGTCCTGGCGCTGGGCCGCCAGAATCCCGAAGACAAGCACGAATCGTTTTGCATGACCGTGCTGGCGCTGCGGCTGTCGCAGTTCGCCAACGGCGTCAGCGAATTGCACGGCAAGGTGTCGCGCCAGATGTGGCAGCGGATCTGGCCCGGCGTGCCAGTGGACGAGTTGCCGATCAGCCACATCACCAATGGCATTCACACGCGATCGTGGCAGTGCATGGAACTGGCCCGGCTGTACGAGCGCTATCTCGGGCCGCGCTGGTACGACAAGCCGACCAACCACATGGTGTGGGAGCGCGTCAACCGCATCCCCGACGCCGAACTCTGGCGCGCCCACGAGCGCATGCGCGAACGGCTGGTCGGGTTCGTGCGCCGCCGCCTGCGTGTGCAGCTCGAGGCGCGCGGCGCCAATCGCGCCAGCATTCAGGCCGCGCGCGAGGTGCTCGACCCCGAAGCCTTGACCATCGGCTTTGCGCGGCGCTTCGCCACCTACAAGCGCGCCAATTTGATTCTGCGGGACCCCGACCGGCTCGCGCGGATCCTCAACAAACCGGAGCGCCCCGTGCAGATCATCTTCGCCGGCAAGGCCCACCCTAAAGACCACCCTGGCAAGGAACTCATCCGCCAGATCGTGCACATGGCGCAGCGCGAGGAGTTCCGCAAACACATCGTCTTCCTCGAGGACTACAACGTCGAGGTCGCGCGCTACCTGGTCCAGGGCGTCGACATCTGGCTGAACAACCCCCGCCGGCCGCTCGAAGCATCCGGCACCAGCGGCATGAAGGTGCCGGTCAACGGCGGCATCAACTTCTCGGTGCTCGACGGTTGGTGGTGCGAGGGATACAACAAGGAGAACGGCTGGGCTATCGGCGCGGGCGAGAACTACGACGACCCCGAGTATCAGGACCTCGTCGAAAGCACAGCCCTGTACGAGCTGCTGGAGAACGAGATCGCGCCGCTGTATTACGAGCGCTCCAGCGACGACGTGCCGCGCGAATGGGTGCGCTACATGAAGAACTCGATGCGCACCGTCAACGCCGAGTTCAACACGAACCGCATGGTCGAGGAGTACACGCAGCGCTTCTACGTGCCGTGCCTCAACCACGTGCGCCGGCTGGCCGAGAACGACGCCGCCGCGGCGCGGGAGCTGTCCGAATGGCGCACCGCCGTGGTCAAACGCTGGCCGGCGATGCAGGTGCTATCCATCGAGGCGGAAGACCAGGAAGCGCAACCCATGGGCTCGCGCTTCACCGTGCGCGCCAAGGTAGACCTCGGCCCGTTGACCGCGGACGATGTCCTGGTGGAGATCTACCACGGCTTGCTCGACCCGCGGGACAACATCATCGGCGGCGAGACGGAAACCATGATGCCCACCGGCGACGCCCCGACCGGCGAAATCGTGTTCCACGGCGAGATCCCGTGCCGCCGTTCCGGCCAGCGGGGCTTCACCGTGCGCGTGACGCCGCGCAATCCGAAGTTCCCGCTCAACCGCTTCGAGACCGGATTGATCCGCTGGTTCGGCGAGGAGGTCCCGGCGCGCGCGCCCTCGCCGCAGAGCGTACGCAGTTAGCCCGGATCATTCATGAAGGACCGCCGCGAGAAAGTGGAAAATGCGTGCCAGGACGCGCGCTCGCAAGGATCGGTGAGGGAGGCGTACCCAAGGCGGTACGTTGACCGAGCCGATCCTTGCGAGCGCGCGTCCTGGCACGCATTTGACCTTTCGCAGCCGGTCCTTCATGAATAATCCGGGTTGGCCAACCGATCACGTCGCCGGCGTCTCGAGCCCCGGCACGAGCCGGCGGAGTTCCTCCACGTAGGCCTGGAATTGGCGGCGCCCCTGCGCGGTCAACTGGACCAGGGTTTGCGGTTTCTTGCCCGCGAATTCCTTGCGGATCTCTACCACGCCGCCCGCCGCGAGCTTGCCCAGGTGCACCGACAGCGTGCCGTCGGTCAGCTCGAGCGCCTGTTTCAATTCGGTGAATGTCTGCCCGCCCGGGCGCGGCGCCAGCCGGCAGAGGATAAGCAGGCGCACGCGCCCGTGGATCAACGGAGACAGCGGGGCGCGTGCGTCGCGGCCGGAATCCGGCGCCGATGGATCTGCCACGCCCCTGGCCTCCCTGCCGGGCTTGGCTCCGGTGGCGGCCGGCGCATCGCAGCGGGCGGCCGACCAGGCAGCCGTCGCGGTCCGTCACGACGGCTTGACATACAACGGGGGGCGGCCAGCACCCAGGACCGGTTCAGCCACCCCCCTGATCGCCGTCCGAACCTCCTGTTCGGCCCCATGCGGGGGTCGTCGCTCCGTCCGACCCGGCTTGTCAATCCTCCAGACAGGGCCGCCTTCGTGGCGCCGGGTCTCGCATCCGTGCGATTGCCCGCCTGCTGGATGACCATTACTTGAATATTTCAAGTACTTGGTTTTGTCAAGTATAATTTTTCGGGACACCGGGCGAGGCAGCCGTCCGCAGGGATTTACCTGGATAACAAGGCTGTTCCATCTATCTTGGAGTCGTCATCGAGCTGTCATCGCCGGTGGCGCCGCCGCAACCCGCATTGCCCGCGAACGGCCAGGGCGCCGCCTCAGAGGCACAGGAGGTGGTCCATGAGGACCGCGAAGTTCATCGAGATCGAGGATCAATTCGGCGCGCACAACTACCACCCGCTGGACATCGTTGTCCGGAAAGCCGAGGGCGTCTGGGTGGAGGACGTCGAGGGCAAGCGGTACATCGACTTCCTCGCCGCCTACAGCGCCGTCAACCAGGGGCACTGCCATCCGCGGCTCTTGAAGGTGCTCAAGTCGCAGGCAGGGCGCGTCACGCTCACGAGCCGCGCCTTCCGCAACGATCAACTCCCCCACTTCTGTCAGGAGATCTGCGGCCTCACGGGATTCGCCAAGGTGCTGCCGATGAACTCGGGCGCCGAGGCCGTCGAGACCGCGCTCAAAGCGGCGCGCAAGTGGGGCGAGAAGGTCAAGGGCGTGCCGCCGGGCCAGGGCGAGATCATCGCCTGTGCGGACAATTTCCACGGCCGCACGATCACGATCGTGAGCTTCAGCACCGATGAGCAGTACCGCGACGGGTTCGGTCCGTTCACGCCCGGCTTCAAGATCATCCCCTACGGCGACGCCGACGCGCTCGCCAGCGCGATCACCGACCGCACCGTCGCCTTCCTGGTCGAGCCGATCCAGGGCGAGTCGGGCATCGTAGTGCCGCCCGCGGGTTTCCTCAAGCGCGCCCGCCAGCTCTGCGACGAGCGCAACGTGCTGCTGATCTGCGACGAGATCCAGTCGGGCCTCGGCCGCACGGGCAAGCTCTTCGCCTACGAGTGGGAAGGCATCCGCCCCGACGGCGTGATCATCGGCAAGGCCCTCAGCGGCGGCTTCTACCCCGTGAGCGCCTTCCTGAGCGATGAAGAGGTGATGGGTGTCTTCAAGCCCGGCGATCACGGCTCCACCTTCGGCGGCAACCCGCTCGGCATGGCCGTCGCGCGCGAGGCGTTGAGCGTGCTGCAGGAAGAGAAGCTCGTCGAGCGCAGCGCCAAGCTGGGTCCCTGGTTCATCGAGAAGCTGAGCGAGATCAAGTCGCCGAGCATCGTCAAGGTGCGCGGCAAGGGATTGTGGGTCGGCCTCGTGCTCAACACCAAGGCGCGGCCGTACTGCGAGGCGCTCAAGGAAGAAGGCATTCTCTGCAAAGAGACCCACGAGACGGTGATCCGCTTCGCGCCGCCGTTGTGCATCACCAAGCAGGAGCTGAACTGGGCGCTGCGGCGGGTGGCCAAGGTGTTCAAGAAGCTCGACGGCTGAGCCCGGCAACGCGGCTGAGCGTCGCGCGGCAGCTTGCGGCGGCCGTGCCCGGCGCCGGCCGCGCCGCTCACACGGCCTCAGCGTCGCAGGCCGGCCAGTTCTTCCTCGCGCAGCGCGCGCCTGACCTTCAGGGGCGGTGAGCCCGTGATCAGGCGCGCGCCCTTGTTATAGCAGCAGAAGTTCCAGAGCCAGTTCCACATTACGGCCACCTTGGCGCGGAAGCTGATCAAAAACATGATGTGCACCAGGCCCCAGAGCAGCCACGCCACGGGGCCCGCGAACTCGCGGCCGCCAATCACCGCCACCGCGCGGTTGCGGCCGATCGTCGCCATGGTGCCGCGGTCGCGATAGCGGAACGCGGGCCGCGCGGCTGGGTGGTCGCCGGCGCGGGCGCCGGCGCGGGCGAACCCGCGCACCTCGGCGTCGATCAGCTTGGCCGCGTGGCGGCCGCCCTGCAGCGCCACTTGCGCCACGCCCGGCAGCCCGTCCGGGTACCGCGAATCGTCGGCGCGCGCCAGATCGCCGAGCACGAAGACCTCGGGGTGGCCGGGCAGCGACAGGTCGGGCAGCACAGGCACGCGGCCGCGCGGATCGAGCGGTACGCCGAGCGATCGCGCCAGGGGCGACGCGGCGACGCCCGCCGCCCAGAGCACGTTTTCGGCCGGCACGAACTCCGCCCCCAGGCGCACGCCGCCGGGCGACACATCGGTCACCATGGCGCCGGTGCGCACCTCGACGCCGAGCCGCTCGAGATCGCGGCGAGCGCGGTCGGACAACGACGCGGACATGCCCGGCAGCACGCGCGGCGATCCCTCCAACAGGATCACGCGGGCGGTCGTGGTGTCGATGTTGCGGAAGTCGTGCGGGATGGTGCGCGCGGCGATCTCCTTCAGCGCCCCGGCCAACTCGACGCCGGTGGGCCCGCCGCCAACGACGACGAAGGTGAGCTTGGCCCGACGTGCGGCTTCGTCGGCCTCCTGCTCCGCCTCTTCGAAGGCCAGAAGCACGCGGCGGCGGATCTCCAGCGCGTCGTCGATGGTCTTGAGGCCCGGCGCGACGCCGGCCCAGTGGTCATTGCCGAAGTAGCTGTGCCCGGCGCCGGTGGCGAGGATCAGGTAGTCGTACCTCGTCTCGCCCCCCTCGTGCACGACGCATTGGCGAGCAAGGTCCACCGCGTGCACCCGGTTCAGGTAGACCCGGCAATGGGGCAGGCGGCGCAGGATCTTGCGGATCGGCTCGGCGATCTCGGCCGGCGAGAGTACGGCGGCCGCGACCTGGTACAAAAGCGGCTGGAACAGGTGGTAGTTGTTGCGGTCGAAAACCGCGATGTCGACCGGGCTCTTGCGCAACTCTTTGGCGGCCGCGATTCCGGCGAAGCCGCCGCCGATGATGACCACGCGCGGGCGGCGGCGCGCGGGCACGGTCAAGGCAGCGGGGCGCGCATGCGCTGGCGTTAACTCGTTGTCGCGTGCCGTGCTTGTATCCCGCGCCATGCCGGCCTCCTTTTCATGTCGACTATTATAGTCATGTTTTGTCGCGGCCTCAAGTCACGACGCGGGTGCCACGGGTGTGGTATACTCGATACTCTGTATAAGGTCGGTGATCCGGCCTATTACGCTTCGGGGGCATCGGCTGCGCATCTGGCGGACCAAACGACGACCTCGGTTTGGTGATGGACGCGAGCGCCGAAACGGCTGAATGCGCGCGTGGGAAGGAGATGCGGCCATGAGTGGCGCAAAGACACTTGGTCGCCTGCTCGCGATTTGGATTGTCCTTGGCGCTGCCGCCGCTCATGGCCGTACTTGGACGGTGGAGCAGGACTTCAGCGGCGATTTCTGGAACATCCAGAACGCGGTGGACATCGCCGAGGACGGCGACGTGATCGAGATCGGACCAGGGCGGTACCAGGAGTATAGTACGGTCTACAATAGTAATGGGTGGCCGATTCTACACGTTTACGCCAACATCGGTGAGAAATCGCTGACGCTGATCGGGTCGGGAACCGGGGTGACGATCATTGGACCTGAGGATCCAAACTTCCATCCGTGGCCGGGTGTGGATGTGGCCATCGTAAACGCATACGAGAGCCGCGGCCTGACGATGTCGGGCATTACGTTCGACCACTCGCCCTTCCTGTTGGTTCATATAGACCGCGCGACATCGCTACACGCTTCAGATTGCGAGTTTCGTGACGCCAGATACGGAGTTGTTGGTTCGTATACTGCCGGCGGCTCGATTGTCCAATGCCGTTTTGAGAATCTATCTCAAACTGGGGTTTCGGTATTTAATCCGACGACGAATTTCCGCGTCGAGGATTGCACGTTCACCAATGTGTACGGGCCGGTGGCATTGAATTGGAGCCCGGCGTATTGCGACGTCATCAATTGCGTAATGATTGGAGGGCGCATTGGTGTTAGCTTTTCGGGTGGAAGCTCCGGACGCATAATTGGATGTGTGATAGGTAACTTCGTCAATTACGGTGTGTCACTACTTGACTCTGGCGACGTGGAGATTCACGACACTGTCATCGAGCAATCCACAGGCTGGGGAATGTCGCTAGGCGGGGCAACCACTGCGCTGATCCATGACAACGTCATCAGCACTCAGTCAGGAGGGTGTGTCTACCTACCGGATCCCTGCGATGGGATGAGATTCACGAACAATTCCCTCATTCGCGGCGGCGGCTACCTCGCCAAAACTAACGACTACTTCCCCTTCACCCCCGCGGTCTACTTCCACCTGGAGAACAACTACTGGGGCACGACGGACGCGGACGAGATCGCGACGTACATCATCGACGGCCACGA
>JAQULY010000251.1 GCA_028718445.1 Kiritimatiellia bacterium | reverse complement strand
GCAGGAAGAAAATGCAGTTCCAGAGTGGTGTGGCGGGGCCGGACGTGGATTTGGCGGGAGGTTTGGCGCTCGGCGGCGTCCAGTCCGCCACCCAGACTTTCGGCACAATCGAATTTCCGTCCGTCGTGGGAAAAACCGCGGGGACCTTTGCGGTTGTAAAGACAGGAAGCAAAGGCGGGGAGACCATATTCTTGAACTTGCTGCCACGGTATAACAGCGCGAAAGAAGACCAGCGCAAAATGTTGAGGGAATGGCTCGGTGAACGCCTGGCGCTTGCCGGACTCCAGCCGCCGCTGCGGGTGACGCGGACGAAGGACCGAACGCCGCTGCCCTGCGAAGTGAACGAATTTCTGAACGGCGATATGCGCCTGTTCGGCCTGATGCGGCCGCTCGAGGATGACGCATTGGAGGATCCCGGCCTTGACATGGCAAAGCTCCAGGCGGAGACGCTTAAGGCGACCGTTGTATTTCCGAAGGCATGGCATCTGTATGATGTGCGGGAACATGAGTACCTCGGCAGAGGCACGACGACCAAAAGGGAATTACCGCCTGGATGCGCCACGCTTCTTGCCGCTGTTCCCTATAAGTTGACAGCGCTGCGTCTGAAGATGCCCTCGCGCGCAAACCGCGGGGAAACCCTGCCATACCAGATACGGCTCGAGACCGGTGGGCGGATCCAATCGGGGGTCTGGGGGGTGCGCATGGAGGTCGAGGGCCCGGATGGAAAACCGGTATTGGCCTGCTCAGGTCAGCGGGCGCTTACTAATGGAGTGTTTGAGGGTCGGCTGCCACTGGCCCTCAACGATCCCGTCGGAAAGTGGAAGGTAAAGGTCTTCGAGCCGGTTAGCGGGTTGAGCCATGAAGTGAGATTTACCGTGCGATCCGCAACCAGATGAGGCGACGGAGAACTGGGTTGGGTGGGCTTCACTTGCGTCGTAATGGGTCAGTGAGAGGAGCGTGCAGACGGCGGCGCTGGGTCGGTGAACGATAGTAGCGGCGACGAGAACGGCTAACGATTAGGCTGCCAGCCACTCGTCCGCCGTTCTCGTCGCCTGCTGACGCATCACGATGCTCCTCATTTTCTGATTGTCGGACGCGTGCGACTTGGTTAGTATCCGCACTCGTTTTTTTCTGGCCCCTGTCGGGGTCATCATGAACGCTTCGCGTCAGGAACAGATCCGCGCCTTCATAGAAGAGCACGTTCTCACTCACACCGGCAGCGCCGACGTCTGGAATCTTCCGTTCGTTCATGTCAAGGCACTCGATTGGTTCCGTTTCGATTGGGTGATGCTGCTGGTCGGCCTGGCGGTCGTGACGGCGCTGGGCCTGGCCGCGCGGCGCGGCCGCGGGCCGGCGCCGAAAGGGTGGGCGAACGCGCTCGAAGCATACGTCGCTTTCATCCGCAATCATATCGCCCTGCCGCATCTAGGCGATTCGGCCGGACGCGAACTGACGCCCTACTTCTGCACGCTCTTTCTTTTCATCCTGGTGCTGAACCTGCTCGGCCTCTGTCCGCTGTTCAGCACGGCGACGGGCTGCATATCCGTGACCGCGGGACTGGCGACGATGTTCCTGGCCGTGGCGGTGGGATACACCCTGCGTTGCCGTGGGCTGAGAGGGCTCGCCATGGCCTTCGTGCCCCATGGCGTTCCTGGTTGGCTGCTGCCGATGATGGTGCCGCTGGAGGTGCTGAGCCTCTTTGTGCGCGCCTTTGCCCTGACGATTCGTCTCTTCGCCAACATGCTGGCAGGCCATATCCTGATATTCGCGCTGGTGGGCATGATCACCATCACTGGCGTGGCCATGGGCCTGCCGTTGCTGGCCATGGTGGTGGCCCTCTTTTTCTTCGAGATTTTCGTCGGAATCTTTCAGGCTTACATTTTCACGCTGCTATCGGCTGTCTTTACGGGGCTCATGGTGAACCCCGAGCACTAGCGCGAGCAGCATGACGCACGAGGAAACGCCACATGTTACCGTTAGCTTCTTCCGCCTTTTCAGCCCTGGGCGCCAGCTTGACCGTCATCGGAGCCGCGATCGGGATCGGCTGGCTCTGGGCGGTCGGCCTGCAGAGCATGGCCCGTCAGCCCGAACTTCAGCCCAAGATATCCGTTAGCATGTTGATCGGCGCCGCCTTTGTGGAGGCGGTAGCGCTCTTCGCGCTGGTCATCTGCTTCATGCAGATCTAGCACGAGCGCAACCGCGTCACCGGCAAAGGTGCGATGACCAACACACTGAACCATGCAAACGCCACGGTCGCAGCGCCGGGCGTGCTGGCGAACATCCCGCCCGAGGTCACCTCGGTCTCCGGCGAGATGGTGCTGCTGACCTGGCTGGCCTTCGTGATCGCCTTCGTATTGCTCAGGCGGCTGGCCTGGAAGCCCATTCTCCGGGCGCTGGAACATCGCGAGCGGGGCATCAAGTTGGCGCTGGAGGAGGCCGACCAGGCGCGCCGGCAGGTCGAGCGACTGCGTGATGAGCAGGACCGGCTGGTTCAGGAGGCCCGCAAACAGGCGTTGTCCGTGGCCGAGGAGTCGCGCCGTTCCGCCGAACGCGCGGTCGCGCAGGCGGAGCAGCAGGCCCGCGACCAATCGCGCCGGCTGTTGGAGGAAGCCGAAAGAGATATCGGCCGGTTGCGGCAGCGCGCCGCGGACGAAATGCGCCGCGAAGGCGCGACGCTGGCCCTGTCACTGACCGAACGTTTTTTGCGCGAAGAGTTGACTGACGCGCAACGGCAGGTGCTCCAGTCGCAGGCGGCCGGCGAGGTGGCGCCGTGACGGCAAGAGAGATGGCCAGTGCCCGTGCCTATGCCCGCGCCGCCATGGGCGCCTGTGCCACTCTTCAAGATAGTGCGGCGATGGTTGACGATCTGGGCGCCCTGGAGCGCGGCGAACGTCAGCCGGAGAGTCCCTCAGCCGAAACCCTCGCCGCGATAGAATCGCTCGGCGGACCCGCCCGTCGCGCGCGCCTGGCGAGCGCGGGTTGGCGCGATCGCGTGACCCCCGTCACGTTGCGCCTGCTGGAGGCCCTGGCAAGCCGCGACGAGCTCCATCTGCTGGCTGCCGTGCGCGCGCATTGCCTGACGCTGCAACGCCGGGCCGAAGGGCGGGTGGCGGTCGTCGCGGAATTTGCCGCCGCGCCGGACCCGGCCGCGGTCGCGCTGCTGCGCGATCGGTTGGTTCCCGCCGGCGCGCCTCTCGATGTCGAAGTTCATGTCAAGCCCGAGCTGCTGGGCGGATTCACCGTGCGCGTGGCGGACAGGCTGGTGGACGCCAGCCTGGCAGGACGCCTCTCGCGCCTGCGCACTGCCCTTGCCCAACCGCCCGCCCAACCCACAGGAACCACGCCGTGAGCCTGACCCTGAAACCGGATGAACTGGCCGCCCTGCTGCGCCGGCAGATCGCCTCCGCGGACCGCCCCGTCGAGACCGCCGAAGTCGGCGCGGTGCTCAGCGTCGGCGACGGCATCGCGCGCGTGGACGGCCTGAGCGGCGTAATGTACTGCGAACGCCTCGAGGCCTCCGACGGCACCGCCGGGCTGGCGCTGAACCTGGAGGAGGAAACGGTCGGCGTGGCGATTCTTGACGAGACCGTGCGCGTGCGCGAAGGCGATCTGTTCCGCCGCACGGGCAAGATCGTTTCGGTGCCCGTCGGTCCGGCGTTGCGTGGGCGGGTGGTTGACGCGCTGGGCCGTCCGGTTGACGGCGCCGGCCCGATTGCGTCGGACCAGACGCTGCCGGTGGAGGCGGGCGCGCCTTCGATCATCGAGCGCCAGAATGTGCATGAACCGCTCCAGACCGGCATTACCGCCATTGACGCCCTCACACCCATCGGGCGCGGGCAACGCGAACTGATCATCGGCGACCGCAAGACGGGCAAGACCACGCTGGTCGTTGACACCATCCTCAATCAGCTCGAAACTGGCGTGCATTGTTTCTACGTGGCCATCGGCCAGAAGCTCTCCACCGTCGCGGGTCTGCACCGCCTGCTGAGCGAGCGCGGCGCGATGGCCTACACTACCATCGTCACCGCCAGCGCCTCCGTGCCCGCCCCGCTGCAGTACCTGGCGCCCTATGCCGGGTGCGCCATGGCCGAGTACTGGCGCGATCGCGGCGAACACGCGCTGGTGATCTACGACGACCTGACGAAGCATGCCCAAGCTTACCGTCAACTGTCGCTGCTGCTGCGCCGTCCGCCGGGGCGCGAGGCTTTTCCCGGCGACATCTTCTATCTGCACAGCCGCCTGCTGGAACGGGCGGCGAAGCTGTCATCCGGGCGCGGCGGCGGCAGCCTGACGGCCCTGCCGATCGTCGAGACGCAGGCCAACGATATTTCCGCCTACATCCCGACCAACGTTATTTCCATCACGGACGGACAAATCTTCCTGGACCCCGCGCTGTTTCACTCGGGGCAGCGGCCGGCCATCAACCCAGGCATCTCAGTGTCGCGCGTGGGCGGGGATGCGCAGGTCAAGGCCATGAAGCGAACCGCCGGGCCGCTGCGCGTGCAATTGGCGCAATACCGCGAGCTGGCCGCGTTCGCGCGCTTTTCCACGGATCTGGACGCCGCCAGCACACGCCAGCTTGCCGCCGGACGCCGCCTGATGGAACTGCTGCGCCAGGGGCCGGGGCAGCCGCTGACCGTGGCGCAGCAAGTGGCCATGCTCTTTGCCGGCACCAAGCATCATCTCGACAAGGTTCCCGACAGTCGCATCGGTGCCTTTGTCCTGGCGCTGGGCGAAGCCATCAAAAACGGCGACGCCGGACGGGCCTATGCGTCCGCCTTCCGCGCCCAGCCGGCCATGACGCCGGAGATCGAGGCGCTGCTTGAAAAACTCCTGGGAGAGGTGGCACCGCCTTTCCAGGCGGCGGGATAGTCCATGGCAGGTTACCGCGATTTCGGCATCAGGCTGGCCGCCATGGGCGGCATGCGGCGTATCACGACCACCATGAAGCTGGTGTCCGCCGCCCACCTGCATCGCGCGCAAGTGGCGCTGCATGCCGCCGAGCCTTACGCGCGCGCGCTGCACGCCACCGCCGTGCTGTTGCGCCGGCCGGCATTTGCCGGCCACCGCCTGGTGGCGCCGGCCGGACAGCCGGACCGCGTGCTCCTGCTGGTGCTGTCATCCAACCGCGGACTCTGCGGCGCCTTCAATCTGAATCTGGCGCGCGCCGTGCGCCGCTGGCTGGCGAAGATGCGCGGCCAGACCAACGTGCTGCGCGCCAGCTTCTACGGACGCAAAGGCTACAACCTGCTGCAACACGACGTGGAGTCGCACTCAGCCCCTCAGCCCATGTCCGACCACCCCGGCGTGGAGGATGCCGGCCGCATCCTGCGCGCCTGCGCGCGCGACTTCCTCGACGGCCGCTTCGCGGAAGTCTATCTGTCGGGCAACGATTATCGTTCCAGCGCCGTTCAGGTTCCCGTGGTGAGGCGCCTTCTGCCGTTGACGCTGCCGACGGAGTCTGACGCGGACGAGCCGCCGGAGTTGCTGGAGCCCGGCGCACAGGCGGTCTTCGAGCGTGCCGCGCTGATGTGGGCTGAACTGCAGCTCGTGACCGCGCTCCTGCACAGCTCGGCAGGCGAGCACGCTGCACGCGTGCTGGCCATGGAGAACGCCTCCAGCAACCTGCGCAGCCTGGAGTCCGAATTGACCCTGCTGCGGAATCGCGCCCGTCAGGCTGCCATCACCACGGAACTGGGCGAGGTCGTCGGCGGCGCTGAAGCCCTGGCCTGAACTGGAGTACTATATGTCCAAATCCGACACCACCCAACCGCGCGGACGCGTCACCCAGGTGCTGGGCGCCGTGGTCGATATCGAGTTCCCGGGACAACACCGTCCGCGCCTGCTCAACGCTCTGCGTACTACCAATCCCCTGATAAACGACCAGCAGTTCAACCTGGCGCTCGAGGTCGCTCAGCACCTCGGCGACGGTTACGTGCGGGCCATCGCGCTCGATTCGACCATCGGGCTGGTGCGCGGCGCCGAGGCGGTCGACACCGGAGAGCCGGTCACCATGCCGGTGGGCCCCGCCACGCTTGGCCGTGTCATGAACCTGCTGGGCGACCCCATTGACGCGCAGGGGCCGATCCGGTCGGAACGCCGCGACCCCATCCACCGCAGCCCGCCCAGCTTCACCGATCAGAATCCCGAGGTGTCCGTGCTGACCACGGGCATCAAAGTCATTGACCTGCTGACGCCGTACCGGCGCGGCGGCAAAATCGGCCTCTTCGGCGGTGCCGGCGTCGGCAAGACCGTGCTGATTCAGGAGTTGATCCACAACATTGCCCGCGAGCATGGCGGCTACTCGGTCTTCGCGGGCGTCGGCGAACGCACGCGCGAAGGCACCGCGCTCTACCAGGAAATGCGCGACGCCGGCGTGCTCCCGAAGACCTGCATGGTGTTCGGACAGATGAACGAACCGCCCGGCGCGCGCGCGCGCGTGGCGCTTTCGGCCCTGACGGTCGCCGAGCACTTCCGCGACGAGCTTCGTCAGGATGTGCTGCTCTTCATTGACAACATCTTCCGTTTCACGCAAGCCGGCGCGGAAGTGTCGGCGTTGCTGGGACGCATCCCGTCCGCGGCCGGATACCAGCCCGGTCTGGCGACGGAGATGGGGGAACTGCAGGAGCGCATCACCTCGACGCGTTCCGGCTCGATTACGTCCGTCCAGGCCGTCTATGTGCCCGCCGACGACTACACCGACCCTGCTCCCGCCACGACCTTCGCGCACCTCGACGCCACCACGGAGCTTTCGCGCGCCATCGTGGACCAGGGAATCTACCCGGCTGTGGATCCGTTGACGTCGTCTTCTTCGCTGCTGACGCCGGAAGTGGTCGGTCGCGAGCACGTGGCCGTGGCGCGCGGCGTGCAGGAGGTGCTCCAACGTTACAAGGAATTGCGCGACATTATCGCCATCCTGGGTATGGACGAACTCTCCGAAGACGACAAGCTGCTGGTCAGCCGCGCGCGCAAGGTTCAGCGGCTGCTCTCTCAACCTTTCCACGTCGCCGAGACCTTCACCGGCATGAAGGGCATCTATGTGCCTTTGGCCGACACCATCCGTTCCTTCCGCGATCTGCTGGCAGGACGCGGGGATGACCTTCCCGAACAGGCCTTCTACATGGTCGGCACGATTGACGATGCGGTAGCGAAGGCGGCGGCGATGGAGCGGACGGCATGACGGAATTCGCCTTTCGTATCCTGACACCTGCCGGCGCGGGTCTGCAGGCCGGCGTCGAGCAGGTCGTCGTGCGCACGGCGGATGGGGCGCTTGGCATCCTGGCGCGCCATCAGGCGATGCAGGCCGCCATACCCGCCGGCGTCGTGCGTGTCCAACGTGCGGGTGCCTGGGATTACTATGCCACGGGCGACGCACTGCTGTGTGTCGGCAGCGATGGCGTGTCGCTGCTTGCATCCCGCGCGGAGGCCGTGTCTGACGAGGAGGAGGGGATGGCGCGGTCGGCTGCCTGGGGCGCACCGGCAGGGCAAACGCATTTTGATTCGCGGCCGACAACTATGTGAATCGGAACACGATAGCGGGCGACGAGAGCGACAGATGATTGAGTGTCTCAGGACAGAATTTGGCGGGACAAAGCCTAGCGACGAAGCGTAACCGACAAAGAGTGAGACAAAGCGTGCGACGAAGTGTTGCGGACAGTCCTTTCGCGGTTCGAGCAGGGACGTGACCTTCTATGACGAGTCGCGGCCATGCTCACAACACTCGAAGGCGGTCGGCAGTGACTCCTAGTCCCACACTTAGTCCCACCCTTTGTCGGTTACGCTTCGTCGAACCGCTTCGTCGTCTCCAGGAACGCTGGCGATG
>JAQULY010000250.1 GCA_028718445.1 Kiritimatiellia bacterium | reverse complement strand
AGCATGGTTTGATCCTCCTCCAACTCGTCGATCGTGCCGACAAAGCCTTCCGCCGAAGTGGGGTCGTCGAGTTTCACCTGTGTCACGCGCAGGCCGATCTCGACGTGGTCCTGCCACCAGCGGGCGCCGGAACCGTCCTGATCTGCGGCAGCAGTCAGGGGGGCCGGCGCCGCGGTGGGCGCGGTCACGGCAGTATTCGGAACATTCGGTGACGCTCCCGTCGCCTCTGCCCGGCCCCATGAGTTCAGCATGCTCGCAGACAGACAGATCGCACTGTATACTATGACCGTCAATTTCATATTGCTCCTCGCGTTTGCGTCACAACCCATGCCGTGGCATGGGACAGAAATACACATGGCAGAGTCTGCGCCTCGCGAGGGGCTTGTGTCAAGCACCTGGGAATGAATATCGACGCGTGCGGGAACGTCAAATAAACAGAGAAGGCTGGAGGGAAGCCATGAAAAAACGAGCAGTGACTTGTGGTTGGATGCCGCTGTTGCTCCTGTTTCTGGGCGCCATCGTGGGGCGGGCTGAGAGTCTGCCGCCTTACTATGGCGATCTGGCCGGGTACGGCACCTGGTTCACGATTTCAGGCGCGTGGGTGTGGCAGCCGGAAGCCGTCCGCGAAGATGCGGCCTGGCGACCATATTTCACCGCCGGCTGCTGGCAGCGCGAGGCAGACGGATGGTTCTGGGCGTCGGACTATCCTTGGGGGGCGGTCGTCTTCCATCGCGGCCGCTGGTACGCCTCGCCCGCGAATGGCTGGGTGTGGGTGCCGGGAACCGATTGGTCACCGGCGTGGGTGACCTGGGGATTGGCCGACGGCGCATACGGTTGGGCTCCGCAACCGCCTGAGGCTGAGTTCTTTGCCCGCATCGCCGTGAACAGATATGAGCTGCAATGGCCGCACTACATGTTCGTGCCGCACCGTAATTTCCTGTCCCGCGATCTGCGCGGGTGCGCGGTGGATGGCAGTTGGTATGCTGGTACGGCGCGCGCCGTAACCCGTGGACCCGCTCCCGGCAGCGTCGGCTGGCGGGAGATATACTGGCCTGATGGGGTGACGGATAGCACGACCGTGGTGATCGAGCGCAGACCGGTGTTCATCGATCCGCCGGTGGTATACGTGCCGCCGCACTACCGTTACGGCGGTGGGCGGTACGACGATGGTTGGCGCCATCGTGCGCGTTCACCCTACTGGCGTGACCGCCGCGTTTACGGCCGTCCGCCGCCTCCACCGCCAGGACGTGGCGATCGCGGTCACGGGTTGCCGCAGCCGCCACCATCATCTCCGCGAAAAGATCCTCGATCCGGCCGCATGCGGGCGCCGGATAAAGACTCCTTCCGCGCGCCGTACGCCAAGCCGCCCGCCGGCGCCGCCGGACGCAAACGATAGCAGCCAGAAACCCGTTGCGCGGCCGGTGCGCAACGTGGATAATGTTTTCTTTCTGCGGCGTCTGAGCTTGAACGCCGCACGGAGACCTGCCATGTATACATCGAAGACGCGGATTCATTTGTGGCCCGGGGTATTGCCGGCTTTTCTGGCCGCGTCTTTGCTGACGGCGTGGAGCGCGCAAGCGGCGAACCTCGACGATGACATGCTGACCCCCGCGAAGCGCACGCCACGCTACACCAAGGTCGCCGCAATGCCTGCCGACGACGCGCGGGCCTCCGTGGATCCCTTGCGGATGGCCATGGAAATGCGGCTGTCCAACCGCTATCTGGGGATGATAGACGGCTGCTACCGCAATACCATCGCGGGCGAGTTGCGCATGCCGGTGGACGAGAACTGGATGCTGCGGGGAGTCGTGCCGTTCGTCATTACCGACCAGTTCGGCGACAACACGACCACCGGCGACCTGCGCCTGGGACTCGACCGGGTGGTCGGACGCGACGACCGCCAGGGCTGGCTGATCGGCTTGGACGCGATTCTCGATACCAGTTCGGAGATTCCCGGCGGTCGCGGCAAACACTCGGTGGAGCCGCACGTGGTCTGGGCGCTGTACCGCGGCGAGCGCACAGTGATCGCGCCCTCGTACCGCCATACTATCAGTCTCTCTGGCGAATCGTGGCGGCCGGACATCAACGAAGGCGTGCTGGCGCTGCTGGTCGGTTGGGCTAGCGAAGGTGGCACGATGTGGACGGCCATCACGCCCGAAATCCTGTATGACGTGGAGGGTGAGGCCCAGTTCTTCTCTGCCAGCATCGAGCTTGGATACGTGGCCTCGCGCACCTCGCGCCTGTATATCAAGCCCATGGCCGGCTTCTCCTCGGAAGACTATGCCACCGTGGGCGTGGACTACCCCTTCGACTGGGGCATCGAGGCCGGTTGGCGCCTGACCTTCGAGTGAAAGTAGACTTCCACACCCACGCGTTTGCCGACGCCATCGCCGCCAAGGCCATTGCCACTCTCGAGGCCGAGCTGCCGGCGGGCGTCAAAGCGCATTTCGACGGGCGTGTCGGCACGCTCGCGGCGGAGTTGGTCCGGAACGGGATCGACGCCGCCGTACTGTGCTCCATCGCCACCAAGCCGTCGCAGTTCGAGCCGATCATGAAATGGTCGAGCGAACTGCGAGCGGGCGCCCACGGCGCGGAGGCCGCGCGGCGGATTGTGCCGTTCCTGTCGGTGCACCCGGCCGACCCCGACGCCCATCGCCGCATCGCCCAGACCGCCGCCGCCGGCTTCGCGGGGCTCAAGTTGCATCCCTACTACCAGAAGTTCGTTCTGGATGCGCCGGAGACACTCGATTATCTGCGGTGTGCCCGCGACCACAATCTCATCGTTATCAGCCACACCGGCTTCGACATCGCCTACCCGCGCGAGCGGATCGCCGATCCCGTGCGGATCGCGCGTGTAGTGGAGGCGCTGCCCGATCTGAAGTTCGTGGCCACCCACCTGGGCGCCTGGGAAGACTGGGGCGAGGTCGAGCGCCACCTGATCGGCCGCCCGATCTACATCGAGATGTCGTACGCCTTCGACTACCTGGATGACGCGCGCATGCGCGCCATGCTGATGCGCCACCCCGCTGATCGTCTGCTGTTCGGCACCGATTGGCCCTGGAGCCGGCACGCCGACGTGCTGCCGCGCTTGGAGGCGCTCAAGCTGGATGCGCCGCGCCAGGCCGCGTTGATGGGTGACAATGCCGCGCGGTTGCTCGGCTTGCAGCCGTAAAGGCCATCACCGATCGAGCCATTCCCAACTGTGCACCCGCCAGCGTCCGCTATAGGCGTCGCGCAGCACCACCGCGACGGCGCGCTGATCCGCCGATATGTTGCCGCTGGGCGTCACCGTCCGCCCGGCCATCACAACCACAAAGACATGCTGTCGGAAGGAGATGCGCTCCGCCAGACCGCGCAGCAAATCCTCTTTGAGATCGTTGCCCAAACTGCCCTGCCAGTGCCAGGCGTCCGCGGCCGGATTCATTGCGTCCGCGGCTGCCTGGAAGTCGGGCACCAAGCCCAACCCGAAACACATGTCGCCAGGACCGATCGGGATGGTGTCGCCGCCGTACAACAACTCCTGCGAAGCGAAGAAATTCCGTGTCATCCAATCTATGCCCACGTCGTCAAGCCGGGCCTCGCCGGCACCCCAACCGGCTGTCAGATCGGCCATGAGCGCGCGTACGACGTTGGTCCAGCAGGTGCTGTAATGCACCAGGCCGCGCACGGGCGTGTTGTCGCCACGGGCTGTGAAAAATTCCAGCACCGACCCTGCGGAGAAGGCGAAGCCGGCGTTGTTCGTTCCCAAAAGGCGCGGGTCGGCCAGGCAAATGGATTGCCAGAGGCTGGTGACGGTGGCAACGCCCAGGCTGCGACTCTCGGGTTGCTGCAGATAGCCGAGATCGCCGGCGCTCCGCACCGGACGGTTGAAGTGCACCAGCGGCAACCCTTGCCCGAAGGGCATGTGCCAGGGATCGCAAATACGGTTGGTGGCGCCGGAGAGACTGCAAGTGTATGCGCCCCCCGACGACTCCCCATCGACGCCGGCTTGACTGCTCATATCCGACGCCTCGTAACGGTTCCAGTCGGACGGATAGCCATTGCGGCGCGGGTCGTTGACCTCGTAACCGCACGGTTCCAGAAAGGCGACCAGATTGGATCGCGCCGGGTCGTCAGGGTCGTAGCCCATCGCTTCGTCCACCCAGTTGTCTCCCAGCCTGACGCGCGCCAGCAGGCGGATCTCGTTGGTGACGGTGATGGTCGTGCGGACAAAGGCGTAGCTTTCGTGATTCGTGGGAACGTAGGTGGCATACTTCGCGACACCCAGCGGCAGATACTGTGTCTCCGGGTCGCTGACCCGAAAGAAGGTGTCGTCCATTGGCGGCGTCGTAATGCCGGCGCTCTCCTTCCTTACGAGATAGGTGACCCCGTTTACGGTCCGCATTACGTACGGGCCTTCGGCATCCTGTTCGGCGTTCAGGACGGCGACGGGAAACGCGACGTAGGGCGACGGCATGGTGGCGGTCATGAACTCCCGGTCCGTGCCGTGCTCCATGTTGGTGATGGCCTGCACGAACAGCGTGCCGTACGCGTCGCCAGACGACTCGGGCAAGTCCATGACGTCGTCGGCAGTTCTGTCGGACGGCCAATTGGTGTAGATCGCCACCACCAGTTCCGCCTCGTCGTCCAGGGTGATGACGTTAGTGGCGAAGGGATACCATAGTTCGATGGCCGGCGCGTAGTGGTTGGGATGGCCGCCGGGAACCATGTTGGTGGGCACCATGGCGACGGCGATCTCGTTGATCAGCGGCACGTCCTCAACCGGCCAGGGCTGTTGCCACGGTCGCGGGTGATCCGATTGCGGAACGCGGTCGGCGTCCATGAAGTTGACCAGGTTCCAGGCCAGCGCCTCGGGGGCGGCAAAGCCGATGGCGGCGAAGCGATTGCTCGCCTCGCACAGCCAGCCATCGCGGAAGGCCGCTGAGGTGTAATGGGCCGACAAGTCCGACGAGTCTGACATGTCTGACCCCTTGAAGCCATTGGTCCAACTGTTCAGATCCAGTTTTGGCGTCAGAGCGACGTCGCGGTTGCTGTAGACCGCGCCATTCGTGACGGTCACGTCCGGACCGGGGTCGAAGGAGGTAGTGAAGAGGCAGGCGACCGGTGTCAGCAGGCCGCGATTGCGCATGGTCAGATCCTGCAGCGAGATGTAGTTGGTCAAGGCCGCGCCGGGGGCGGTGTCGCGCGCGCGGTCCATGATGAAAACGGTCGCGTCGTCGATGTCGCAGCGGTAGTGCTGAAGTTGTACCGTCTGATTGCTGGTGAGCGCGTGAACGTCCAGAAAGCCGGAGCAATTCACGACCGCGTAGGCGATGTAGCCGTTGGTGCCGGTGATGGTAGCCTTGTCCTCATCCACTCCCACGATAGGCAACCAGTGCGGTTTCAGGGTTGAGAGCTCGCTCCACAGCGCCGACGGGATCAGGTTGGTGACGGCGCGGCTGAAGAAGTCGCCGTCCGTCCGCCTCTCCGCGCCAGTGTCAATGGTCGTGAAGGCGTTGGGGGTGAGTATTCCTTCAGCGCCGCTCGCGGCGATG
Organism: Kiritimatiellia bacterium; assembly: GCA_028718445.1. Taxonomy (GTDB): domain Bacteria; phylum Verrucomicrobiota; class Kiritimatiellia; order RFP12; family JAAYLN01; genus JAQULY01. Next base: position 2,305 of record JAQULY010000250.1, on the reverse strand, counting down.
GCGTCGTTGCCGTACCACCTGTTCAAACGCGCCGGGTTGCCCTGGCCGCGGGTGAAGTCGTCCGTCTGCTCCATGGCCTGCGACAAAGCCAAGTCCACATACTGCCGGGCCACGACACGATCGCGGCCGTGGCGGGCGGCGAAACGCTCCGTGCGGGCGGAGAAGGCGAGGGCAAAGACCAGCAGCGCCAGTATGGCCAGCAGCCCGAGCGTGACGATCAGCGCGGAGCCGGCCGCCTGACCTCTGACCTCTGATCTCTGACCCCTCTTCACGGCTCCCCCCAACGGTTGTGCGGGCGCAGCGCCACCCGGCGCGTGAGGCGCAGCGCGTGTCGCGCCACGAATTCCTTGGCCTGGTCCGGGTCTCCCATCACCGCCGCGCGGCGCGCATGGTAGGGGTCTATCATCTCCAAGTAGACATCCACGCAGACCGGCGGCTCGGCGTCGCCGGGCGCCCACTGGGCCAGTTGCCAGGCGCCATCCTGAGTCGGCCTGCGGAAACATAGCGGCTGGAAATAGAGCGCCGCGATGCCGTCCAGCATCTCCTCTTCGGTGTTCGCAACCGGTCCCGCCGGCTGACCCACGAAGCTGACGACGGCGTTCGAGTCGTCAGTGTAGCCACGGGCGGTTCGATCTCCCGGCTCCAGCCATAGCGACATGATTTCCGTCGGACCGCCCTCGTAATCCTCAATCAGTGTCTGCGGCGTCCAGAGCGTGTCCACATAGCGGATGGTGTCAACCCAATCGCGCGTGGCGACTTGGTCGCCGTACGGATAGTAGCCCGCGGGCCACAGCGCGGCCGGCACGAAGGTCTCCAGGATGTTGGTAGCAACCTGGTTGATGTGCTGCCAGAGCGTGACAACATGGTTGCTGGGCGTCGTCCGGCTGGTTGCCACGGTTTCGATGGCGCGCCAGTAGGCTTGTGTCTGCATGGGAGCAAGCGTCTGGCCGAAGGCCAGCGCCACGGCACTTACCGTGTTGGTCAGTTCAAAGCCGAATGGGCCGGTTGACCCGCTGAAGCCGTTGGTAGAGACGAACGTCAGCGGCAGGTTGGTGGCCGCGGATGCATCCAAGGACGCAGGCGGGAAGAACTGAACGTTGGTGACGGCAAAGCCCTGCCAGGGCATGTTGGTCAATCCCGCCAGCGGCCTGACCGTGGTGTCGCCCGCGGACCAGTCATACCACCAGCTTTCGCCGCGCACGCCGGCCTGGAGATTGGTGTCGGACGGGATGCTCCAGGCCTGTTCCACGACGGCTGACGGAAGATTGGTCCAGGCAATCTCGGCGCCCGTGAAGCTGTTGGTCGGCTGTGGCTCCTGTCCGTCGCTCCAATGCAGCACCAGCCAGGCACTGCTGAAGGTAGTGCGTCCGACCTCGTCGCCGATGTTGGTGACGGCGACAGCCGGCGTGTTCGTGAAGAGCGCGTAGCCGAAGGACTCGGCGGCCACGTTGAGGAAGCTCGCGGCCTGAAACCCCGTGGTAACGGTGGTGTGCGCGACGGTTGGCCAGAAACCGGCGGGGGCGTTGGCCAGGGCGTTGGTGATGACACTCAGGCGCTCGAAGCCGTTGCTTACGATCACGGTGGCTGTGACGCGGTTGGTCAGCGGGCTGTCGGTAGCGGTCACGTCAAGCCAGGCGCGCGTGGAGGCGACCCAGTCGTAAATGCGTGTAGCGGAATAGGCCTCGACCGGCAACATGATGGTCTCGCCCGACTGCGCCGCAGGTATGATGGTGGTGCCAAAGCCGGAGACGACATTGGTGACGGGGTAGGGGATACCGTCGGCATTCCAGCGGCGGGTGACAACATACCCGGCATTGGTGCCGGTGGGGTTGGCGCTGGCGTCGTAGTGCGTGCTGCCGCGGAACAGTCCGTAGCCTCCACTCCGGCTGGCGGACACCCGGTAGAAGACGTCCCGCATGGGCGGGTTGGTAGTTGCCCCTGGCCGCGGATCGCGCGGCGCGGACGTGGCTCGCAGCAGCCACAGACCGTTGTTGGTGGAACCATAGCTGGCCGTCACGATTTCCGCGCCCGACAGCACTTCCAGATTGGTGGCGATGGTGTTCTGAAGATCGTCGGCGATGACATCGAGGGCCGCGCGTCCCTGCGTCAGGAGCGCGGTGCGGCGCGTGCCCTCATCGCGCAAGCTGTTGGCGCGCGCGATAATCGTCGCCAGGATACTCAGAATGGCCAGCAGCAGGGCGCTGGAGATCAGCAGTTCGAGGAGCGTAAAGCCGCGCTTCATGGCAGTCCCCCCGCGTCGCTGAAGTGGGAATAGAAGGTGAAGGGGTCGGCATGGCGGCGATGG
>JAQULY010000249.1 GCA_028718445.1 Kiritimatiellia bacterium | reverse complement strand
AACGTGATGTCGTCGCGACAGGGCACCTCGAAGGGCGCCTGCCGGGTGATGGTCCGGAAATCGCCCCACCGCAGTTTGAGGCGGCCGACCGTGGCGTAGCGGCCGTCCGCGCGCAGACGCCGGCCGACGTCATCGGCGAGATCGCGCAGCGTGCGGCACAGGTCGTCCAGGTTGCGGCAGTCCACGTCGTAAGTGTGTTCGCGCGAGATGCTCAACTCTTCGCGCACGGTCTCGACCTCGCGCGGGTCATCGCCGAAGGCCAACTGCAGGAGGTGTCCCGCCACGTGGCGGCCGACCTGCGCTTCGAGACGCGCGCGTTCCGCGCGTTGCAGATCGCCGATCAGGCGGTAGCCGTGCTGCTCCAGTTGAGCCTTGAGCACCTTGCCCACGCCCCACAGGCGCCCCACCGGCAGCGGCGCCAGGAAGGCCAGAATGGCCGGACGTTCGCGCGGCGCCACGACCAGGCCGTCCGGTTTGGCAAGTTCGCTGCCGAGCTTGGCCAGGAACTTGTTGCCGGCCACGCCGACCGATGCGGTCAGGTGCAGTTCGTCGCGGATGGCCGCGCGGATCATGGCGGCGATGGTCTGGCCGTCGCCGAAGAGTCCACGGCTGCCGGTGACGTCCAGAAAGGCCTCATCTATCGACAGCGGCTCGACCAGCGGCGTGAAGCGCTCGAAGATCTTGCGTACCTGCCGCCCCACGGCAGCGTAGCGCTCCATGTCGGGCGGCAGGAAGATCCCCCGCGGACAGAGGCGCGCGGCCTCGCGCGACGGCATCGCCGAATGGACGCCGAAGGCGCGCGCTTCGTAGGAACAGGTCGAGACGACGCCGCGGCGATCGCGCGGCGCGCCGACAATCACCGGCAAACCGCGCAGCTCGGGCCGGTCGCGCTGCTCCACGGCGGCGAAGAAGGCGTCCATGTCGACGTGTAGAATTTCGTGGGGCGATTGCATGTTGCTGTAACGGATTATGGCGCGATCGATAGAGCGTTCGGCATTGAGCGTTCCTCCCAAGTTTCCAGTCTCCAGTTTCCAGTCTCCAGTTTCCCTCTATACCTCCATGCGCGGACGCCCGTGACGTGGCAGCGGCGCCGGCGTGTTGACAGGCGCGGCTCGCGGAGAGGGCACGCGTTCGCCGGCCCAGACCCGCCAGCCGGCCGCGACCGCGCGCGCGCTGGCCTGACCGACCGAGTCGAGGAAGCGCTCCTCGCCGCGCCAGAAAGGCAGCGGGCCCAGGCGGCGTGCCAGCGGCGCCGGCACGCCACCGGCCGGCGGCGACGGACCGAAGTCGGGCGGCGACGACGGCGCGGACGCGCCCCAGAAGTCGGCTGGCACTGCGGCGCATTCTTCCGGCGCGTCCGCCGGCGACGCTTCGGTCGCCACCGGTTGCGCGGCCGGCGCGGTCTCCTCCAGCGTCGTCCCCAGCAGATCCGCGCGCCCGATGCCGCGCAACGACAGCAGCAACAAGGGGTCGTGATCCAGCGCCTCGATCAGCAGCAGGTGCACCGCCACCAGGTGCTTGCAGGGATTGGCCCAGTCCGGGCAACTGCAACGCATCGTCAGGTCATCGCGGCCGGCGGGGAACAACGACAACCCGGCGTCGCGGAAAATGGTCTCGATCTCGACCGGCAGGTCGCGCACCAGCAGACGCGCCACCAGGAGCGGACGCGCATGCAGGGCGGCCAGTAGGCGCTGACGCCGCTCCTCCGGCGGGACGGTCAGCCCGATCTCGCAACCGTAGGCCTCGTTGTTGGAGCCCTGCACGCGCGCGATGACGCGGCCCGCCGCCATCGTCAACGCCGACACCTGTCCGGAGAAGGCGTAGCTGCGTCCGCGCCCCAGCCGCGCGCCGATCTGCAGACTCTCCAGCAGCGCCAGCCAGCGGCGTCCCCACCACTGCCGCGCGAAGCCCCCGCGGCGCGCCTGCGCGCGGATGCCGCCGCGCACCGGCAACGGAATGCGTGGGGCGTATTTGTTCTTGTGGCTCATCTGTTAAACACTACCGTCCATCGTCCGCCTCGCCGTCCGCGGTCACAGCCTCGGCCGAAAGCGCCAGCACTTCGCGCAGCCGCTCGTTGGAGAGGCCGGTCAGCCAGCCTTCGCCGCTGCCGATCAAGCCGTCCGCCAGCGCGGTCTTGCTCTCGATCATGGCGTCAATGCGCTCCTCCATGGTGCCGGCGCAGATGAACTTGTGCACGAAGACGGTGCGTGTCTGGCCGATGCGGTGGGCGCGGTCGGTGGCCTGGTTCTCGACCGCCGGGTTCCACCAGCGGTCGAAGTGAAAGACATGGTTGGCGCGCGTCAGGTTCAGGCCGGTGCCGCCGGCCTTGAGCGAGAGAATGAACGCCGGCGGTCCGTCCGCCGCCTGGAAGCGCGCCACCATGGCGTCGCGCGCGGCGCCCGGCACGCCGCCGTGCAGGAAGGGTACGTCGCAGCCCAGCACGTCGCGCATATGATCCCGCAGCAGCGCGCCCATGACGGCGTACTGGGTGAAAACCAGCGCCCGGTCGCCGTTGGCGGCCAGTTCTTCCAGCATGGCGTCGAAACGCATCATTTTGCCGGAGCGGCCGTTGAGGCGCTTGGCGCCGTCGCCCAGAAAATGCGCGGGATGATTGCAGATCTGCTTGAGGCGCGTCAGTGTCGCCAGCACCAGGCCGCGGCGTGACAGGCCTTCGGCCTGCTCGAGGCCGGCGTCGAGTGTCCGCAGTTCGGCGGCGTAGAGCGTGGCTTGCTCGCGCGTCAGGCTGCAATAGACCTTGGCCTCGATGCGGGCCGGCAGATCGGCGATCACCTCGGGGTCGCTCTTGAGGCGTCGCAGAATGAAGGGCGAGGTGATGCGCTTGAGCGCGGAGCGCGCGCCGTCATCCACGCCGGTCCGGATGGGGCGCTGGAAGCGCGTCTGGAAATCGGCGCGCGTGCCGAGCATGCCGGGGTTGAGGAAATCCATCAACGCCCACAGATCGCCGGCCTGGTTCTCGACGGGTGTGCCGGTCAGCGCCAGGCGGAAATCCGCCGTCAGGGCGCGCGCGGCGCGCGACTGGCGGGTGGCGGGGTTCTTGACGTTCTGGGCTTCGTCGAGCACGATGGCGGACCAATGCACGCGGTGGAGCGCGGCGAAATCGCGCTGCATCAGGTGGTAGCTTGTCACCACCAGGTCGTGACCGGCGGCGGACTCCGCCAGCAGGCGTCCGGGGGCCCGCTCCGCACCATGGTGCGCCATGGTTCTGAGTTCGGGGGTAAAGCGCGCCGCTTCGCGCAGCCAGTTGCCGATGATGGACATGGGACAGACCAGCAGGGCCGGACGGCGCTCGCCCCCGGCGCGCGCCTGCGCCAGCAGCGCCAATGCCTGAACGGTCTTGCCCAGGCCCATGTCGTCCGCCAGGCAGGCGCCCAAACCCCACTGCCGCAGGAAGGCCAACCAGGCAAAACCGCGCAACTGATAGGGACGCAGTTCGCCCCGGAACCCCGGCGGAGGCGGCAGCGCCTGCAGGCGCGCTTCGCCGCGCAGGCGGCGCAGCAGGCTGCCGGCCGCGCCGCGCGCATCGGGCTCGACGACCTCCACGCCGACGCCTGCCGGACCCTCCGCGCCAAGGGAGAGACGCATCAGCTCGCGCACCGTCAGCGGCTGACCCAGGCGACGCTTGTAGGCGCGCAAGGTCGCGCCGCAGCGCGCGCCATCCACGGCGATCCAGCGCCCGTGCAGCCGCGCCAGCGCTTCCCCGCTTTTGAGCAACGCCTCGATCTCGCGCACCGTCACGCGGTGATCGCCCAGCGCCAGTTCCCAGTTCACCTGCACCAGATCGTCCAGCCCCAGCGACGCCGCCGTGCCGGCCTCGCCCGGGCTCTCCGCCAGGCGCGCGCGCAAGCGCAACGAGGCGCCAGTGGCCGTGTCGCGCCACCAATCCGGCGGCTGTACGTCGAAACCTGCGGCTTGCAGCAGCGGCGCGTAGTTGGTCAGAAAGGTATAGGCTTCGCCGGTGTTGAGGCGGATGCCGCGACCGTCAACGCGTCCGCCGGCATCGCTGATCAACGGACAGAGCAGCGCCGCCTGCCCCAGCGACGTCAGGGCGGTATCGCGCCGCGAGGGGAGGGATTGTTGATTTTCGACTCTCGACTCTCGACTCTCGACTCTCGGTTTTCGATTTCTGGGCGTCGAGTGTCGAGTGTCGAGTGTCGAGCATCGCTCCCCGTCCTCTCCCGCCAGCAGGTATTGCAGGTGCCATGCTTGGTCCGTCCGCGGTTCGCACAGGCGCAGTTTCAGGCGGCTGCCGCCGGCCAAGCCCAGATCCAGCGGACGCCGCCAGGCGGCCAGGTCGGCGGCCAGGGCCCGTAAGTCGGCGGGGTGATCCCAGCGGACCTGTCTGCCGTCGCCGCGCAGCGATGCCAGCCAGGCGGTGTGCGCGCACGTGTAACGGCCCTTGAGCGCGTGCGCCCGGGTAAGCGGCGTGGTGGCGGCGCCGCGCACCAGCCGGTCGAGCGTATCCTCCAGGAAAGCTTGAGCGGCGGCGGCGATGTCGGCATGGGACGGCGCGCGCGCCTGCGCGGCGCAGGCGGCGGGCGGCAGGCGCGCGCACAGCGCCTCCAGACGCCGGCGCTCGGCGCCGTCCAGCAGCGGCTGCCAACGGCTTTCGAAACGGTCCGGCCGAATCTCGATCAAGCTCGGCAGATGGGCTTGCCTGGCGACCAACGCGCCGCCCAGACGCGCGAGCAGGCTCCACGCCATCAGGTCATGTCCCGCCAGCAGATGGCGTCCCAGACGCTCCCCCGCGGCGCAGGCGCCCAGCACGGCGCAGCGCTCCGGCCAGCTCAGCGGCAGCAGCGTGATCCGCCAGACCTGCAACGTGACGGGGAAGGCGCCGGGCGGTGTCACGGGCTGGTCGGCGGGAAGCAGCAGACTGTGCGACGGTAGCGGCAGCCCGGCGCCGGTCGGCAGCCAGACGGATGCCGGGCGGACATGGTGCGCACGCGCCGCGGCCACGCTGCCGGCCAGCGCCGCGACGGCGCGGGCCAGCGCCGCGGCGCCGGCATCGAATGGCGATGGGGCGGGCGGCGACGGCGCGGATGCGCCGCGCGCCGCGCGGGTGAGCGGCGCCGCTTCGCCCCACAACTGGAGACGCCCCTCCAGCCAGACGCCATGCAGGATGGTCATGGTGGCAACGGCTTATCCGAAGACTCTCCCCGGCGCAGCACGTTGGTCTGATCATGCCACTCGAACGAGACACCCTCGCCGGCGATCCGCAACACGCGGGCGCCGGTCTTGCTCAATTCGCCCACACCCAACATCTCGCCATTGTCCAGCATGACCACGCCGTTGGAGCTGACCACGAAGCCTTTGACCGTGAAACGCGGCCAACCGGACGCGGCAGGTGCGTTCGCTGGAGGGCCGGGGTCCACCGCGACCGCCGCCGCGTTAGTTGAGGGACCGGGCTCCACCCCGGCCACGAGTTCCGCCCCGGTCGTTACGGCATTCGTTGGAGGTCCGGGATCCACTCCTCCGGCCACGGACTCAACCCCGGTCGTAACGGCATTGGTTGGCGGGCCGGCTTCCACCCCGGCCCCGGGTTCCGTCCCGGGTGTGGCGGCATTCGTTGGAGGGCCGGGTTCCACCCCGGCCACCATCGCGTTGGTTGGGGGGCCGGGATCCACCACGGCCGTTCCCGCTCCGATCGTTCTCAGCGACGGCCAGCGATGCAGTTCGCGCCACACCAGTAATGCCACCGCGATCAGCAGTGTCGCCACCACCGCCGCCAGACCGAGGGCTGGCCAGGGTGACGTGCGGGGCAGCGGCACCTCGGACTGGCGCGGCTGGCGCGGCGCCTCGCGCCGCGGCTGGCGCGCGGCTGGCGGGGGCTGTTCAGCAACGGCGCCTGCGGGCGGCGGTGCCGCCGGCGGTTCGGCCGCGGGCGTCGCCGCCGCGGGTGGTGGCATCGCCGGCGGCGGGGTTGCCGGTGACGGCGAGACGGTCTTATTAGCGCGCGCCTGCCGGCGCAGGGCCTCCTCGATCAGGCTCATGCCGGTTGACCCTCCAGTTGCTGCACGCCGCGCGCCACGCATGCGGCCGTGACGCGCCGCGTCTCCTGTACAAAGGCGGCGAGCAGGGCGTAGTCGCACAGGGCGTTGATCAGGCGCGGCACGCCGCGAGCGTAGCGCGCAACCGCTTCGGCGGCCTCGTCCTCGAACAGCACGTCGTCGGGAGCACCGGCGGTACGCAGGCGATGAGCGATGTAGGCGGCCACCTCGCCGTGTTCGAGCGGCGGGATGTGGTAACGCACGGTGATGCGCTGGCGCAATTGACGGAAAGACGGCGCCTCCAGGCGGCTTTTCAGCTCGGGTTGTCCCGAGAGCACGATCTGGATGAGCTTGTGTTGGGCAGTCTCCAGGTTGGACAGCAGGCGCACCTCCTCGAGCGTGCGCGGCGGCAGATCCTGCGCCTCGTCAATGATCAGCGCGACGTTGACGCCGGCCTGGGCCTGTTCGAGCAGAAAGGCGTTGAGCGTCTGCAGTTGGGTGAAGCGATCCTGGCGTGGCGAGACCAGACCGAAATCGGCCAGAATGGCGCGCAGCAGTTGCAGTCCGTTGAGGCAGGGGTTGAGGATCAGGGCCGACTTGGTCTGACCTCCGAGTTCGGCCAACACGGCGCGGCAGATGGTGGACTTGCCGCAGCCGACCTCGCCGGTCAGTTCGATAAACCCCTTTCGGTGGGTGATGCCGAAAAGCAGGTGATCGAAGGCTTCGCGGTGACTGGCGGCAAAATACAGGTATTTCGGGTCAGGCGTGATGCTGAACGGGAATTCCTGCAACTGGAAGAAACTCAAATACATGTTAGGAAAGACCGGTTACTTATCTTATGGGCGCGCCGTATGAAATGTCCATTGAATTGTCGGGCGAGGGTAAGTGGCAAGCGGGCAGGCAGAAGGCTGAAGTGGAAACAGACTTTGTCGCGAGCTTTGTCGGACCGCGCCACTCTTAACCGGATACCCTTAAACGGCCGCTTAAACGACGCGGGAGAACGCCGAACGTTCACCACTGAGACACGGAACGCATAGAGGAGCAGCACTGTCTGGTAGGAAGCGGCGCAGCCGCTCTCCACGCCGCGACATGGCGCGGCGCATCGGCAACGACGATGAAATGCCCACGAAAAACGCGAAACCACGCGAAAGGGGAGACGCCGTGGTCCCATGGAATACGGGTGTTGCTCTAGCGCGGAGCAGCACAGAGACTAGCGTCACTTGTGGAGAGCGAAATAGGACTTTGACATTCCGCGGTTCAATATTCGGAAATCTGCGGTTCGACCTAGTTCACGACAAAGCTCGCGACAAAGCTCGCGACAAAGAAGTCTCCCCCCACAGACCCCGAAGCACCGGTCTGGGTCGCCGCCCGCCCCATCCGTGCCACATGGCAGGCAGCGTGCGGGCCAGGATGCGCGCCTGCAGCGCGGGACCGCGGTTGTGGATGTAGTAGGCGTCCAGCACGCACATGTCGGCATAGCCCAGTTCGCGGCGGAGGGGCGCAACCTGATATAGCCCGGTCAGACCCGGAGTCGCCGCCTCGCGCAGCCTCCGCCAGGACTGCTGCCCCGAGACGACGCCGGCGCCATCTTCCACCGGCAGCGGACGCGGCCCGATCCACCGCATGTCGCCTTTGAGCAGATTGAGGATCTGCGGCAACTCGTCCAGTCCGCAACGCCGCAACCAGGCGCCCAGTCTGGTGACGCGCGCCTCCTCGTGACGACTACGGAATGCCTGGGGCAAGGCCGGGACGAGCTTGCGGGACGCCTCAGCGGACGCCGCCTTCGTGGGCCGCATGGTACGCAGCTTGTAGACCGTGAAGGGGCGTCCCTGTCTCCCGGTGCGGCGCTGCGCGAAGATGACCGGC
>JAQULY010000248.1 GCA_028718445.1 Kiritimatiellia bacterium | reverse complement strand
CGTCCAGCGCACCGATTCCCTGACCGCCCCCTCCTGGAGTACGGTCGCCACCGTCGCCGCCACCGCCGACGGCCTCACGACCGTCAACATCGCGATTCCATCCGGTAAGACATCTGGGTTCTACCGTGTCCACACGACCGAATGATGCATATGAGCGCACATTTCTCCAATTGGCGGGTGGCAGGTCTTCTGGAAGGCCAGCCGGGGCACGCCGCACCGTCCAACGATTTCGCGGGATCCCGGGTGGGATGCCCGCGGGAATGAAACAAGAATGAAGATGGGAGTAACAATAATGAAGAAGATGAACTGTGCTGGGCTGTGCAGATGTGCGGCCATGGCGCTGGTACTTGCGACACTTACCGGTTGTGCGACTAGCAGAACCGCTGGCATCAACACGGCCAACAGGCACATCCGGGCCATAGAGACGATCGCGAACAACCACGACCTCTACCGGATGTCGGACTACGAAGGCGCGGCCCTGCTTTGGCTTGGTAAGGCCGGTGCGGTGGGATTCGGCGCGCTGGGGTGGTCCGCGTCTGTCTATGTCAAGGATCCGGTCAAGAAGGAGTTTGGTCCTCCTTCCTTTATCAACGCCGGTGGCGTCAGTGTCGGCCTGGCCTATGGCGGGTTGAATTCGGTCGATTGTCTCATTCTGTTCAGAAACCGCCAGGATGCCATCAACTTCGCCAAACGCTCGGCCCACTTCAACTTCAGCAATGAGGCGACGTTCCTGGCATGGGGAAGGAAGCAGATGACCGTACCGGGTGGGAAGAGTTTCTCGAATGGAGCCGGATTGGCGCTTGGCGCGATCGAGCTTGAACTCCTGTTCGGCGGACCACGCAATTCCCTGCACGAAAACATATACGGGAAAGGGGCGACGGTTGAGAAAATCCTCCTGGGAGACGTGACCATACCGGAAGACCTCAAGAGCGGATTGGAGCAACTGAATCTCCTGATGAAGAGGTGACATGTCCGCGAGGGGCAGCAGACGCCCGGCTGACACGGGCGCGGCTCCCGAAATGTTTGGCCGGCACCGCCCGATGGCGGTGTCGGCGTTAACAGGAAACAACAACAAGGAAGACAAGGCGTATGAAAGTCATGAAGAAACATAGAATCTGCTGTATGGCGCTGGCAGCCGCCGCGTTGTGCGGCGGATGCGGCCATACGAAGATCAGCCAGGTCGGACTGATGTCGACCGGCGACCTTGATTCGCGGATCATCCCGCCGGATGTCAGCGGCCCGACGCTCGAGGGTAAGAGCGCCGCGAAGGCCGGGAAGCTCAAATATTTCCTGTCCGACGCCGTTCGCGACGCCGTGAAGGGAACGTCTTACGACACGCTAGTCGACGCCGAAGTGACGACCACGACCGGTCTGCTGGTCTGGAATAACCAGATCGCGGTCAAGGGCAAGGGCGTCAAGAGCACCGACCTGCCGAAGGAAGGAGGCGCAAAATGAAGATGAATCGTACGCATCTACTTGGGCTGCTGGCCGCCGCTTCGCTTCTGACCGGGTGCGCCACCACGCAGCCGACGCCTCCGCCTCTGACATATCTGGCCTCGAAACGGCCCGATGGCCCGATCAAGGTCCAGGAGAAAGCGGCCTCGATCGAGACCAAACGGGGCGGTTTCTACGTGCTCAACAAAGGCTTCCGTCCCGCCCCGGACATCGGCGCCTATGTTCAAGAAATCGAGAAGTCGGCGGATGCTTCCGTGCTCCACGACGCTGACGTCGAACTGAGCGTTCCGTTCGCACTGGACATCCTGATGTTCGGCTTCCAATTTGGGAACGACACCACGCTGGCAGGACGTTGAGTTCTCCATCCGCCGTTGCGTTCCGCTTGCCGGGCCGCGAGAAGCGGCCCGGCAAGCGGCATCAACTCTTGGTTTCTTGGCACGACGACGCAGGCAGAGGTGACGTTTCAGCGAGGAGGGAAGATCAGTGGCGATCCGGTTGATGATTACGAAAAACGAGGGGACACACCCAAATCGTCAACCGTAATCGTCGCCCGTAATCGTCAACCGAAATGGATAGAAAAGGGGGGGAGAAAGCCGAGAGACGGCTAACTCCCTGCAAATAGGACCGTTACAGAGAAGAACATGCTGTCAGGTCTGACAGAACGAGGCGGCAAGGCGGGATGGGACTAATGGCAATTATCGAGACGTTGCGGCGTCTTGGAAGCTGCGTCAAACGATGGTGTTGTCCGCGACCTGTATTGTATGGCGGCTTGCTGGTGCTCGCGTGGCTATGTCCCATAAATTCGTTGCGCTATCGGCTGATCCTCTGCGCCGTCGCTCTGCTGGAACTGGTGGCGCAGTGGTGGTTCGATGCCAGTGCGAAAGCCTTGGCGGAGGGGCATCGCGACTACGTTTTCCCGATTGGGACAAGCGGTACGATCCAGTAGATGTCCTACGCAGGCTTGCGTCCTGGCGAACTGGCGATTACGGCGTTGGGAATCCATGTTATGTGCTATATTGGAGGCGATCGCTGGATTCAGGCTCAACCGGGAGTTGGACGCGTCGTGTCCCTGAACGGGCGCGAGGATCAGGATGACTGGTTCGATGTGGCCGTAGCCGTGTATCGTTGGCGGAACTTTGAAGAGTCTCGTGACAGAGAGTGAAGAGATAGTCCGGTTGACGATTACGGGCGACGATTACGGAAAACGAGGAGACACCTCCAAATCGTCAACCGTAATCGTCGCCCGAAATGAGCAGAGACATGGGGGAGAATGCCGAGAGACGACCATCCCCCTGCAAATAGGACAGTCACAGCGAAAAAAGGTGCTGTCAGATATGGCAGAACGGTTGTCAGCCAGAAGGAACAAACCATGAGCAGGCATGACCATGACTGGAGCAATCGCCCGCGGCCGGGTGAAGGCCGGGACAAGCGCGGAATGAAATGGGCGCCAAGTGGTCTGAAGGGCTTGCCGGCGCTTCTCTTCGCAGGACTGCTCGGTACGACCCACGGGGCGGGACTGTCGCTTGAGTACACCTTCGCACGGCCGCAAGTGACGGTCGCCGAGACAGCGCGTGTGACCGTCGGGGGATGCGTGGCCTTCCACCGCGTGGGCGAGCCGGAGCTGCCGTTCCGAACGGCCAGAATCATGCTTCCGCCCGGCATGAAGGTCAAGGGGGTGACGGCAGCGCCGCTGGGCGAAGAGCAGACTATCGCGCTCCAGGCTCCGGTGTCCTTCGGCCGCACACCCATCCCGATCGGCATTCCCGACCATCCCGCCGTAGCCAAGGCCGCGCTGGACAAACCCAGCCCCGCCACATACGGCAAGGACGATCCATATCCCGCCGGCCGCGCCGAGCTGGTTTCGGTGCAGCGGCTCAACGACTGTGACGTGGCGCTGGTGCGTCTCTTCCCGGTCCGTTACCGGCCGCTGTCGGCCACGCTCGCTTATGCCCCCAGGCTGCGCGTGACGCTCGCGCTGGAGACGGCGCCCTTGCCGCTGGCGCCGCCGCAACACCGGCTCGATCCCGCCCGCCGCGAGCGGGTGAAGGCCTTCGTGGACAATCCGGAAATCCTGTCCGAGTACGAGTCCTTGCCGCGGACGGCGCCGTTGGGGGCGCTCGCGACCTACGACTACTTGCTGGTCACCGCCGCCTCGCTGACCAATGCCTTCCAGCCCTTGGTGGCGCAAAAAATTGCGGAGGGGCTGACCGTCAAGGTCGCGACGATCGAGGAAATCCTGGCGGGATGGCCGGGCGCGGACAACGCCGCAAAACTGCGATCTTACATCGCGGCGGCCTACACCAACTGGAACACGACCTACGTGCTGCTGGGCGGAGACACGGGAACGGTCCCTCACCGTCAGGCCTATGCCTACGTGGGCGAGGCGGATGCCACCATGCCCTGCGACCTCTATTTCGCCTGTCTGGACGGTTCGTGGAACAGCGATGGCGACAGCTACTGGGGCGAACCCACGGACGGCGAAGGCGGCGGCGACGTGGATCTGCTGGCGGAGGTCTATGTCGGGCGGGCGCCGGTGGAGACCGTCGCCGAAGCCGAACGTTTCGTGGCCCGTACGCTGCGCTATTCTCAGACCAGACACCCGAACAACGAGCGCGCGCGTTTCCTGGGAGAATACCTGGGGAACTATGACGGAACCCATGCGCAGGGCGGCGATGGTTTGGACACCCTGCTGCCTGCGTTCAGCGGCTACAACGTGGAGTGGCTCGACGACCGTCCCACCAACGGGGAGACCTGGACGGCGACGGATTGCGTGAACGCGCTGAACGCGCCCCCGCATCTCGTCGCGCACTTCGGTCATGCCAACGAGACCTACGCGCTACGAATGTACACCGAGGACGTTGACGGCCTCACCAACGCCGAGCCCTTCTTGGTCAACAGCTCCGGATGCTACTGCGGCGCCTTCGATTACGCCTCCTCTGACTGCTTTGCCGAGGAACTGGTCAAGCGCACCGGTTCGGGCGCCTTCGCGGCCATCATGAACAGCCGCTACGGCTGGTTCAATTCCGCCCAGGAATGGATGTTCAGCGGAGAGTTCATGTCCTGTTTCTTCGATCGTCTGCTGACGCAGGGTTATCGCCACATCGGCGCGGCCAATCAACTGGCCAAGCACGACATGGTGGGATCGGTGGAAACCAGTGGCGACATGGTCTACCGCTGGTGCTATTTCGAGATCACGCTCTTCGGCGATCCGCACACCGCGCTGCAAACCGCCGACGATCTGACGGTCGCGCCGTGGGCCGGTCTTGCTTCGAGCGGCTATGTCGGCGGTCCCTTCGCGCCGTGGCGCCAGGTTTACACGCTCAATAACACGAGCGCCAGTGCTCTGGAATGGACCGCCACGCATAGTCAATCGTGGGTCAGCGTGTCGGCGGCGTGTGGATCGCTGTCCCCAGGCGCAACCACCAATGTATCGGTGACCATTGACACCGCCGCGGCGGCCGGGTTTGGCGCGGGCATCTATGGCGACACCGTGGTCTTCTCGAACCGGAACAGCGGCTACGCCTTTTCCCGCGGCATCTCTCTGACCGTCACGGTGCCGACGGGTGAAATCACGGTGGAGGACTCGATCGTACCCAACACCGATGCCGTGATGCCGTTCGCTCCGCTGCTGGCCGGGCAGCAACGCACCGGCATGGTCCGCGTGCACAACTCCTCTTTCGAGCACGATCTGGTGGTCACCAGGATCGGGCTCGTCAACGGTTATCTGGAGGACTTCAACGACGGGATCGCGCAGGACTGGGTTCCCACCAATCCTGAACAGTGGTCGGTCGTGGACGGCGAATACCGGGCCGTTGACCCGACTATTTACGATGCGATGCAATCCTTCTACACCGGAGCGACCTGGGATGACGGCGCCTTCGGCGCGACCATGCGGCGGACAACTGAGACTGGATATACCGCCGGTCTGTTCGTGCGCGCGTCGGCGGACTTTGTCATGGGCGCATCGGGGTCGGCTTACGGCGTCGGCATTGACGATTACGGCAACTTCTGGGTGATCCGTTTTGAGGGGGCAGTGGAAACCTGGCTGACCGGCGGGTGGGTCTACTCGCCCTATCTGCTGACCGGCACGGACGCCAATGCGGTGGTTCTCGACGTCCAGGGTTCTACCCTACGCGTCTATTTCAATGGCAACCTGGCTTGGAGCGGTACGGATGCGGCGATTTCCGGGCCGGGACGGATCGGGCTCTTCGGATACACATACGACCTCGATCCGACCACCCACTTCTTCGACGATGTGGCTGCGAACCCGCCGCTGCCTCTCGGCGCGGCGGCGTCGCTCAGTCCCATGCAGACTTGGTACAATGCGCACCCCGTCCGGGATGGGGCAGGCTCTTGGGACAAGAGGACAAAGACAGTTGCCGCATACGACGGGCCGGCCTTGTCGCTGGATGGAGCGACGCTTCCGCTTGCATTGGACGGCGAAGTTTTCAGCACCGAGAGTCTGCCCGCGCTGCCGACCACGCTGCCGCCGGGCGGATCGTTTACTTTCAGCGTGCGCTTCGCTCCTTCCACCCCGGGTACGTTCCGCGGTTTGCTGGAAATCGAGAGTGACGACGAAGACGAACCTCTGGCCGAGGTGTACGTGAGCGGGCAGGCGCTGATGGAGTGGCTGGATGTGTTGCCCGCCGCGCCTTTTGTCACCGCGGGCACACAAGGCGGACCATTCGCTCCTGCGGAGAGTGTGTATGTTCTGACGAACCGCTCGGTTGTTGCCGTGCCCTGGGCCTTGACGCTGGGTGCGGCCTGGTTGACGGCCAATGTCACCAACGGCACTCTGGCCGCCGGCGACAGCGTTGCGGTATCGGTGAGCCTCACGCCGGAGGTCTATTCCTTCCTCCCTGGCAGCTACCAATCCGACGCGGTCTTCTGTAACCTTTCCTCTGACGTGACGTTCACCCGGGATGTCATGCTGATCGTCCGTATGACGCTCCCCGAGGCTATCGATCAGCCCGGTTGGTCGGTGACAAGCGGCGGAGGCAGTGAGTGGTTTGGACAAGCCGATGTGACGCACGACGCAAGCGATGCCGCGCGCAGCGGCGCCATCGGCAACAGCCAGACTTCGTGGTTCGAGACCACTGTCGCGGGCCCGGGCGAACTGAGCTTCTGGTGGAAGGTGTCGTCGGAATCCGGATGGGATTTCCTGGAGTTCTATGTCAACGGAACGTCCATGGACGAGATAACTGGCGAGATCGACTGGCAACAGAGGAGCTATTCGCTGACGGAAGGCGCGAACACGCTACGTTGGCGGTACACTAAAGACTCCATGATGAAAGGCGGCAGCGACTGCGGCTGGGTGGACCAGGTCGTCTGGGCGCCCGCGGGCGGAGGTGACGGTTCTATAGCCATCGAATCGCTCGATCTGGTTGCCGGTCAGTGGGAAGTGTTGGTTTCCGCGACGAACACCGATGCCGTGTCGCTCCTGTTCCGCACGAATCTGCTTACGGGGACGGACTGGGCGCCGGCGACCGGCCAGTCGGTGGAGGCGTCCGGCAACGGCCTCTACCTCATCCGCGTGCCCCGGCCGGACACCCCCGCCGGCTTCTTCCGCGCCACCGGAAGCGCGTCGCCGTGATACATTCCGCGGTTCAACCGGTGTCGAAAACGTCCGTGGACTTCGACAGGGCGCTTGCGTCCCTGCGAAAGTGGGGGTGGGGCCGCGAGTTGCGGGATCCTGCGTAAGTGCGCAGCATGCATGCAAGGCTTCGTGTCGCCGCGGGTTGCGGGCTGCTCTCCTGCAGCAACCGAACTCAGCCGGCGTTAAGCGTTTCCAACTCGGCCCAGCGTTCGACCAGTCGCTCGATCTCGTGGTGCAATTCGTCGGCGCGCTTCTGCCGGTCGGCGATCTCGGCCGGCGACTTGCGGTAGTGCTCGGGATGACTGAGCTGCGCGTGCAGTTCGCGCTGTTCGCGTTCGAGCGACTCGATGCGCTCGCCGATGCCGGCCAGTTCGCGCTTTTCGTTAAAACCCAGCCGTTTCGCCGTTGCCCGCGGCGCGATGGCCGGCGGGGTGGGGGAACGCTGCTCAGGCGCGGGACGGGACGCGGACGCGGGCGCGCGCTGCCGCAGCCAGTCATCGTAGCCGCCCGCATAGAGTCCCACCCGTCCGTGGCCCTCGAGCGCCAGCGTGCTGGTGACGACGTTGTTCAGGAAAGCGCGGTCGTGGCTGACCAGCAGCAGCGTGCCGCCAAACAGGTCCAGTTGCTCCTCCAGCAAGTCCAGCGTCTCGATGTCGAGATCGTTGGTCGGCTCGTCCATTGCCAAGAGATTGCCGGGCGCGAGAAAATGCCTGGCGAGCAACAGACGGCTGCGTTCGCCGCCCGACAGCACGCACGCCGGCGTGCGTGCGCGCTCGGGCGTGAAGAGGAAGTCCTGCAGGTACGCGTAGATATGGCGCGTCTGTCCGTTGACC
>JAQULY010000247.1 GCA_028718445.1 Kiritimatiellia bacterium | reverse complement strand
TGCCTGTGATTTGGCGGACGAATTCGATGCGTTTGCCCTGGGGCGCGCCGGGTCGGTGAATTGACGGGGACAGCGCCATGTGCAACACTCTTTCGTGTCGCGTTCATATCGTTTGACATGCATGACGGACTGACAGCGCGAGGTTGGTTGTGGTTGCCGCTTGCGGTTGGAGTGTTGTCGCTCACCGGCGGTGCTAGCAGTGTGAGCGTGATGGCCCCTGGCGATGACGTTCAGGCGCGCGGGCCGGTGGCGCTGCTGACTGCGGACGCGTTCGTCTCGTGTGCCCCGGCGCCCTTGAATGGCACCGCGCATCCTCACGACATTACCGCGTCTCCGACGCGGCATTGCGATCTGGCAGTCTGCGCCAGCGGTGCGGTAACGATCGTGATCGGCACCTCGCGACAGCGCGCTTTCTCCGCGCGCGCTTCCGATCATCGCCACAGCGGTGTTCTTCGCCTTGCTCAAGGGGCTGGTATCCTTGCACGCAGGGAACGTGCGCTGCTGAACTGTGTTCCGACGACACGCACCGTCCTCCTGATCTGAGCAGACACGTCTCGCCTGCGCTCTGCCGCCGGCCGTGGCGGCGCCAACCGCGCAAGGCTGCCCCGTGTCGTCTCCTCTGAGGCTTGCGGGGCCACTTGTATCCCCCTTTCTGTGGGACAGGTTTGTTGAACTCTACATGATTATCGGCCTGCATACCAGGCGTTCGTCCGGTCCACGGACGCCAGACAGAGAGAACACTTATGAGACTGCGAGATTTGCTGGATGAGTCCGTTGTGAAGGTCGGCTTGGAGAGCACCGACAAGGAGGAGTGTCTGGCCGAACTGGTGGACCTGCTGGTGCGTACCGGGCGCGTGCCGGACCGGGCGGCAGCCCTGGCGGCGGTCCATCAACGCGAGGCTTGGGGAACGACCGGCATCGGTAAGGGGTGCGCCGTGCCGCACGGCAAACATGTCTCGATTGCCGGACTGCAAGTGGCGCTAGGCACGTCGCCTGTCGGACTCGATTTCGACGCCCTCGATGGCGCGCCCGTGCACATGGTCTTCATGATTCTGGCCAACGCGAACGAACCCGGCCCGCACATACGGGCGCTGGCTGAAACGGTTCGATTGCTGAAGGCGCCAGGGTTCTATCACCGCGTGGTGGCGGCGCCTTCCGCGAAAGCAATTTTGGAGATCCTGGACGCAGAGGAATAGATCGGACAGGAGAACAGTGCCATGAACGAATTCAAGTTCAAATGCCCACACTGCCAACAGTCGCTCAAATGCGAGGACGATCTCTGCGGAGAGACGATCGCTTGCCCCACCTGCAAGACGGACTTTGTCGTTCCGGCACCCCAGAAGAAGATCGTGGTCGTGCATATGCGCAAGAAAATCGAGATTTCTCCTGGAGACAGCCGCACCGAAAGTGGCGAGGCATAGACTCACCTATGGAAAAAAGGTTAGTCTCGGCAACGGGCGGAGTCAATGTTCGGTGTTCTCGAGGAACGGGAAGATCAGGGCGCGATGGACGGCCTCGTGGTCGCCGACGTGCGCCAGCACGGTCACTTGATCCCAGCCCATCAGGCGCGTCTGCCCTCTGGGGCTGACGACCTGACGGCCACGGGTAATGAGAGTGATGACCGCGTCGGGCGGTAACTTCAAGTCCTGGATTATGGGGCCCTCGGCGTCCTTTGGGCCTGGCAGGTCCACCACCGCCAGATCCATGTCGCTCTTGGCCATCGTGATCAGTTCCAGGTTGTAGAACGGCTTCGGGCGTGAGCGCGTTGTCAAACCGAGCCAGCCGGCGCAGGCTCCCAAGGTGGATCCCTGTACCAGCACCGAGAGCAGCACCGCGAAGAAAACCAGGTTGAAAATGTCCTGGCTCATGCCCGCCTGCAGCCCGCCGGCGGCCGGGTAGGTGGCCAGCACGATCGGCACCGAACCGCGCAATCCCGCCCACATCACAAAGAGCTTCTTCTTCCAGCCGAGGCCCATCCCAAGCGTGCTCAAGGTCACCGCCAGTGGGCGCGCAAACAGGGTCAACACCAGGAAAAGGATCAGGCCCTCGAACCAGAGCGTTCGCCATTGGTGCGGGAAAACCAGCAGTCCCATCAGCACGAACATGCCGACGTTGGCGACGGTCGAGAGCGCCGCAGAGAAGTTGGCGACGCCCTGCCGATGGACAAACGCGTGATTGCCCATGGCGTGCCCCGCGATGAACACGGCCAGCATGCCGCTGGCGCCAATACCTTCCGCCAGACCGTAGGTAAGCAACACAATGCCGAGAAAGAGCACGTAGTAGTGCCCCCGGTCTTGCGGACTCAGCCGGTTAAAAAGCCAGACGGCCGCGTGCGCGACCAGCCAGCCCAGCGCCGGACCGGCCGCGAACTTCCACAGGAAGGAGAGCGCGATCGTCCAGCCCTGTGCGGCGCCCTGGGCGAAGGTCTGCACCGCCACGACGGTCAACAGGATTGCCATAGGATCGTTGGCGGCGCTCTCCACCTCGACCAGCGCCGAGAGCCTGGAGGGCAGGGCTTTACGGCGCAAGATCGAGAAGATGGCGGCCGCGTCGGTGGATGAGATGATGGCCGCCAGCAGACAGGACTTCTGGAAGTCCCACCCCAGTCCCTTCCAGAGCGCCAGCAGCGTGAACAGGGCGGTCAGCACGACACCCCAGGTGGCCAGTCCGCCGGCGGGCAACGCCACTGCCTTGAGATTGGCGCGCCGGGTGTCGAAACCGCCGTGAAAGAGAATAAAGACCAGCGCCAGGTTCGCGACCCGATTGGTGAGCAGTGCGTCGCTGAAGTTCCACAGTTTCAGCACGTCGCTGCCGAAGACGATGCCGGCGCCAAGGGCCACGACGATAACCGGCACGCTCCAGCGGTCCAGCCAGACCGCCGCCAGCACCACTGAGATCAGCAGCAGCGGCGTTACGATGTATATGAGATCCACGCTTCTACTTGGCGGCGGCCGCCACGCCGGGGCGGCGGTTCCCGTACCAGGCCAGCATCACGGGCGTGGCGATGAAGACCGTCGAGTAGACGCCCGCGACCAGGCCGATCAGCATGCAGAGCGCGAAGTCGTTGATGGCGCCGCCGCCGAACAGGAACAACGCGCCCGTCGCCAGCAGCGTGGTCAGCGACGTCAGCAGCGTGCGGCTCAGCGTTTGATTGATGCTGAGGTTGCAGAGGTCACGGAAAGGCATGCGCTGATTCAGCTTCATGTCCTCGCGAATGCGGTCGAAGATCACGATTGTGTCGTTGACCGAGTAGCCCACGATGGTCAGCAAGCACGCCACCACCGTTAGACTGACTTGGCGGTCAAGCAGCGTGAAGACGCCCAGCGTGATCAGCACGTCGTGCGCCAGCGCCACCAGCGCTCCCAGGGCGAAGCCGAACTCGAAGCGGATGGTGATGTAGACGACCATACCGATGAGCGCAATCAAAATGGCCCAGAAGGCGTCGCGCTTCAGATCGGAACCGATCTGCGAACCGATGACCTCCTCGCCGGTGAGGGTCAGCTTGGCGTCGGGGAAGGCGTGCTGCAACCCGGCGGTCGCGACTTCCGCCACGGCCACGCCATTAACGGCTTCCTTGCCGGTCTTGACTTGGAGCACTTTGTCGCCGACGCCTTCCAGCGCTCCCTGCGACTGAATGATGGCGTCGTCCACGCCGGCCGCCTTCAGCGCGGCGCGCATGTCCTCGATGGCGGGTTCATTCTCGACGCTGTAGGACAGCACGGAACCGCCGGTGAAGTCGATCGCCATTACCTGCCGCGGATTCCGCATCAGACGGGTCGCGAAGAGTCCCAGCGTCAGCACGATCACGGCCGCCGAGAAGGTGATGGCGACCTGGCGTTTGGCCAAGAAATCTATTTTGGTGTCGCGCACCAGTTGCAGCATGCGGTAGGGCTTGACGCGCATCTCCGGCACGGTGGCGTCGAAGATCATGCGCGTCAGCACCAGCGCGGTGTACATGCTCACCACGATGCCGGCGGAGAGCGTGATCGCGAAGCCGCGGATCGGCCCCGAACCGAAGATGAAGAGGATCACGCCGGTCAGCAGGGTGGTCAGGTTGGAGTCGAAGATCGCCAGGAAGGCGCGGTCATAGCCCGCCGTCACCGCCGCGCGCGCCGACTTGCCGGCGCGGAATTCCTCGCGCATGCGCTCGAAGATCAGCACGTTGGCGTCCACCGCCATGCCGATGGTCAGCACGATGCCGGCGATGCCGGGCATGGTCAGCACCGGCAGTTGGATCATGTTCTTGGCCGAAACGCCGGCGTCGCGCACGAAGAAACCGAAGACGCCGGCCACCAGGATCATGCCGGCGGGCAGCAGGATCATGTTCGCAATCAGCGCGATATTGGCGATCAGGCCGCAGTAGGCGTAGTAGATCAGCATGAACAGGACCACCAGCGCGCCGCCAATCAGCGAGGCAGTGACGCCGCTGCGGATCGCGTCGCGCCCGAGTGAGGCATCCACCATGCGTTTTTCGAGGATTTTGACCGGGGCGGGCAGCGAGCCGGCATTCAGGATGTTGCGCAACAGGGCGGCTTCCGCCATGTTGAAGCTGCCGCTGATGACGGCCCTGCCGCTCGGGATGGGCTCTCTGATCGTCGGCGCGGAATAGAGCGTGTTGTCCAGCACGATGGCAAGCTGGCGGCCCACCTCGCTTTCCTTGTTGCGCTGTCCGTGCGGGGCGTAATAGCTGGTGATCTTGGCGAATTCGTTGGCGCCCTTGGGTTTGAAGGTCAGCGCGACGTGCACCTCGCCGGAGACGGCATCGCGTTCCACGTCGGCGCGCTTAAGCGTCTCACCCGTCATTTCCGCGCGAATGCGCACGAAACAGGGCGTGTAGACTTCGCGCCCGTCGCGCAGCTTCTCAGGCTGCAGCATGAAGACATAGCTGGGGTCAGGCTGCTCGAACGACGCCAGGCGGCGCGCGTAGCCGGGATCCTTGATCAGCTCGTCATAGGCCTTGGTGCGGGCATAGTACTTGCGCGAACCGGCCTCCACGATGGTGTAGCCCTCGGGCACCTTGTTGGCGTTGAAGAGATTGTCGGTCAACCGGGCATTGTCCTTGTGGGCCAGGCGGAACTGCAGGAAGGCGGCGTCCTTGATGCTTTTCTCCGCCTTGGCGCGCTGTTCCGGGTCGGCGCCGGGAAGCTGGATCAGGATGCGGTGATCCTTGCCGGGGGCGATCAGCGGTTCGTTCACGCCCAGGGAATCTATGCGGTTACGCAACACCTCGACCGTACGCGCGTCGGCATCCTTCATGATGCCGGCGATTTCGGCGTCAATCTCCTCGACACGGCGGCCGGGGTCGGCCGCCAGCATGTCGCTACGCAGGCGCTCCTGGTCAATCTGCACCGTGAAACTGGTGCCGCCGGCCAGGTCCAGACCCTTGCGGATCTTCTTTTCGGGCGGCGTTACCGTCACCAGCGAGAAGGCCGTGATCACAAACAGAATCAACCATTTCCAGACCGCGTTCTTGTCCATGGCGCCCTATTCCTTTCTCTCAACCGCGCGTTTCTTCGACCGCCGGCGTCTCGCCTTCCTTCAGCAGCCTCGAGATGGCTCCACGCGCTACCTCTACAGTCACGCCGCGGGCGATTTCGATCGCGAATGTGTGGGGGCGTGCTTCGACGATGGTGCCGATCAGCCCGCCGGCGAAGATCACCCTTTGGCCGGCGCGCAGCGTCTCGATGGTCTTCCTGCGATCCTTCTCCTTGCGCTGTTGCGGGCGGATCAGCATGAAGTAGAAGATCGCGAAGATCAGTCCCATGGTCACGATCATGCCCATGGGGTTGCCGGGACCGGCGGGGGCCGCGCCCTGCGCCAGGATGGTCAAGCTGTGCTGCATGTGCCAGTTCCTTCGGGGCCGGAGCCCATTTCAACCGCGCAAGCGCGCCGTTTCTTCGCGGCGCCAGGCCTCGAAGGTGCCGGCCGCGATGGCGTCGCGCATTTCGCGCATGTATTCCATATAACAATGGATATTGTGGATCGTCAGCAGCCGCACGCCGAGGATCTCGTTCACGTTGAGGAGATGCCGGATGTAGGCGCGCGTGAAATGGCGGCAGGCGTAACAGCCGCAGCCCTCCTCCACCGGCCGCGTGTCGAGCTTGTACTCGCCCGCCTTGACCGGGTAGGGGCCGCGGCGTGTGAACGCCGAGCCATTGCGCGCGTGACGGGTCGGCATGACGCAGTCAAACATGTCCGCGCCACGCGCCACCGCCTCCGCCAACTGCCACATGTCGCCCAGCCCCATGATGTAACGGGGCCGCTCCACCGGCAGATGGCGCACGCCGTCCTCGATCTCCCGCAACAGAACCGGTTCGGGCTCCCCGACGCTGACCCCGCCGACGGCATACCCGTCGAACCCGATGGCGGTCAGCTCGCGTGCGCAGCGCTCGCGCAACGCGGCGAACTCGCCGCCCTGCACGATGCCGAACAGCAATTGTCCGGTTGCCCGCTCCTGTTCGCGGCAAGAAGCAGCCCATAATAAGGTGCGCTCCACGGCCTGACAAGCGTATTGTGCCTCGCAGGGGTAGGGGGGGCATTCGTCGAAGCACATGGCGATGTCGGAACCAAGCGCGCGCTGGACCGCCATGGCCTCGACCGGACCTAGGAACAACTCGGCGCCGTCCACATGCGAATTGAAGACCACGCCATCCGGTTTGAGCTTGCGCAGCTTGGTCAGGCTGAAGACCTGGAACCCGCCGCTGTCCGTAAGGATCGGGCGTTGCCAGCCCATGAACCGGTGCAGGCCGCCGCAGGCGGCGACAACCTCCATACCGGGACGGATCATCAGGTGGTAGGTGTTGCCCAGCAGCATGCCGACGCCCAGCTCTTCCAGGTCGCGCGGCTCCAGCGTCTTGACCGTGGCTTGGGTACCGACCGGCATGAAGACGGGGGTTTCGACCGGCCCATGCGCGGTCCAGAGCCGTCCGCGCCGCGCCGCGCCATCGGTGGCGAGCAGTTCGAATGTGCCTGGAGTCATTGGCGCTACCGCGCGGACACGCGGATGCGGCGGTCCTCGAAGACGTTGTCGGCGATGATGCAGGGCTTGGACAACTCCAGCAGCAGCGCGTGACCCAGGCCGGTGAAGCTGTGCTTGTGACCGACCGGCACGGGCAGCACGTCGCCGGGGCGCAACTCGCGCCGCTCGCCATCCATCACGATACTCACGCCGCCCTTGACGACGAAGAAGGTCTCCATCTTCTGGCGGTGCTGGTGCATGGGACAGGTCTGTCCGTCGAACACGAACATGTACTTGCCGCAGTATCCGGCCTCGATCTCGTTGGCGATCCAGAACTCGACGAGTCCGGTCTTGTCGAATTCTCCAAGGCCGAAATCGAGCACCAGTGGTTCGACGGGCGGCAGCGCCACCCCCCATTGCCGGACGATCTCACGGCAGCGCCGCAGCACTTCTTCGCGCGCCGGTCCGGTCAGCGCAATGCTCTGTCCCTTGTCAAGTTCGTCCATGGTTTGGTCCTAACTGAATCGTCGCTGAAGTCGGTGTGGACAATATCTCCCCTAATAGTGACCCATCCACGCAAGGCACCGAGCCGCCGCGGCGTAGGAGAATCCGTCGCCGGCTCTGTACGGGCAATAGGACGTCCGCGCAGCGTGACAATGACCGATTGCCTGGTGCGTTGAGCGTCCTTGAGCACGCCAATGCACTTTGACTTGAACTCGGAAACGGTCAGGGTCTTGATGGTGACAATAGTACCAGGTCACAAGACTAGGTCAAGTCCGCGAGGAAATGGGTCAGTGAGATGGGGGCGCGAGTGGGGTGCATGTGAGCCGGAGTGATTTGTTGACCGTGCTATGAGGGTGTGGAGGCGTAGCACGGAAGCGGCGCGGATCGGGCCGGAAAGCCGGCGCGTGATCATGGGCCGGCTGCGGCGTCACCGTGGGCGGCGCAACCGCGAG
>JAQULY010000246.1 GCA_028718445.1 Kiritimatiellia bacterium | reverse complement strand
CCGTCGCCGGCGGCGTGACGGCCAGCACCGCGGCATCGCCGCCTTGGCGCTCATACGCCGTTGTGGTCTCACCGAGCGCGCGGTCGCCGCGGAACTCGGCCTGAGCAGCGGCTCGGCCGTAAGCTATCTGACCCGCCAGGTCAAGGCGCGCTGCCGCGCCGATCCGGCAACGGCGGAAGTGGTTCAACGACTCACTCATGCTGGAACGGTGTGGCAAAGCTGACATGGTTAGGCTTACGCATGACGGCGCCATCTGCTAATTTCAGGGTTGATGCCCTCCCGTTGGCAGGCGCGAGACGGATAGAAGTAGCCAGTGATGGCCGTGCCGGGGAGTCAGCCGTCTCCCGACTTCCGCCCTTTTTCTGTCCATTTCGGTTGACGATTACGGGCGACGATTACGGTGGACGAGGATGCGTCTCCTCGCTTTCCGTAATCGTCGGTCGGATTGTCTCTTGACAGTTCCTCATTTCGAACCCCTTCGGCGAACGGCGGGGACCTCCGTTTCCAGCGGTGTCCCCTGGAGCCGGCCGTCCCGGCCGGTCCGGACTGCTCCTGGTTGGCGTCATCGCGTGGTCGGTCCGTCGACGTGCCCACCACGCGGTTGTAGCAATGGTGCCAGGTATCCCGACAGCCATCTCTCGGCTTTGTCTCCCCCTTTTTCTGCCCATTGCGGTTGACGATTACGGGCGACGATTACGGTTGACGATTCGGACTTGTCTCCTCGTCTTCCGTAATCGCCTCTCACAGCGCAGTCAGGGGCAGGGCGTTGCATCTGGCGTTGGGGAGGTGACTGGCGCTATACTGCGCGGCGGTCATGTCCGCATTGCTTACCATTCGTGATCTGCACGTCAGTTTCGATACCGAGGAGGGTGTCGTGCAGGCCGTGGACGGTGTCTCGCTGCGCCTCGATCGCGGCGAAGTGCTGGGGCTGGTCGGCGAATCTGGCTGCGGCAAGTCCGCCCTGGCGATGAGCGTCCCGCGACTGCTGCCCATGCCGCCGGCACGCATCGCCGCGGCCGGCATCGCGCTTGACGGCACGGAGCTGACCACACTGTCTCCAGGCGCCTTGCGCGGGTTGCGCGGACGCCGTATCGGTGTGGTCTTTCAGGAACCGATGACCGCGCTTTCGCCGCTGCACCGCGTGGGCGCGCAGATCGAGGAGGCCATCCGGCTGCATCGCCGCCTGTCGCGCGCGCGAACGCGCGCTCTAATGCTGGAATGGCTCGAACGCGTGGGCATACCCAATCCCGCGCAGCGCGCCCAGGCCTGGCCGCATGAGCTCTCGGGAGGCATGCAGCAGCGCATCATGATCGCCATGGCGCTGGTGCACGACCCCGATCTGGTCATTGCCGATGAGCCTACCACCGCGCTGGACGTGCTGCTGCAGGCGCAGGTGCTGGAGCTAATGCGCCGGCTGCGCCGCGAGCAGTCGGGCCTCCTGCTGATCACGCACGACATGGGCGTGATAAGGCAGATGGCCACGCGTGTGGCCGTGATGTACGCCGGCGAGATCGTGGAGGAGGCCCCGGCGGCGGCGCTCTTTGCCGCGCCACTTCATCCCTACACGCAAGCCCTGCTGGCGGCCATGCCGTCGTCCTCCACCCGCGGCCGTGCCTTGCGGACGATACCCGGACAAGTGCCTTCAGCGCTGGCATGGCCCGGCGGATGCCGCTTCCGCGAGCGCTGTCCCTATGCCGCGGCACGCTGTGGCGAGCATCCCGGCTTGCAGGATGTCGGAGGCGGGCGGAGCGTGCGTTGCTGTGTGGTGAATGCGCCACGCGCCACGCGCGACGCTCAACCCGCGGCGCGCGAAACTCGGCCAGCCGTTGTCGCCGGCCCACCGCTGTTGGAGGTGCGCGATCTGCGCACCTGGTACCCCGTGCGGCGGGGCGTGCTGGCGCGCACCGTGGACCAGGTGCGTGCCGTGGATGGCATCAGCCTCACGCTGCGCGCCGGCGAGACGCTGGGCGTGGTGGGGGCTTCGGGCTGCGGCAAGACCACGCTGGCGCGCACCATCCTGCGGCTGGAGCGGCCGCGCGGCGGAGCCGTCCTGGTGGATGGGCAGGACGTCCTGAAGTTACGGGGCGCGGCGCTCAAAGCCTACCGGCGCGCGGTGCAGGTGATCTTCCAGGATCCATTCGCCTCACTCAATCCCCGGCACACGGTGCTCGACCTGGTCACCGAAGGCATGCTGGCGCATAGCCTGACAACGCCGGCCACGCGCCGCGCGGATGCCAGCCGGCTACTGGTCGACGTGGGCCTCGACGCGGGAATGCTGGACCGCTATCCGCATGCGTTTTCCGGCGGTCAGCGGCAGCGCATCGCCATCGCGCGCGCGTTGTCGCTGAGTCCGCGTCTGCTGATCTGCGACGAGGCCGTGAGCGCGCTGGACCTCTCCGTGCGCGCGCAGATCCTGAACCTGCTGGCGGAGTTGCGCGACCGCTACGGGCTGGCGTATCTTTTCATCACGCACGACCTTGGCGTCGTGCGGCACCTGGCGGACCGCATCGTCGTGATGCTCCAGGGGCGTATCGTGGAAGAGGGCCCGACCGTTGAGGTGCTGGCCGCGCCACGGCACGACTACACGCGCCAGTTGCTGGCCGCCGTGCCGCACGCGGGCGGCAAAGAATGAAGCGCGCGACATGAGCACCGGAGTGCCACAACCAGCCGTCAACCACCGCGTGTCGGAGCGCGATTTCAAGTATTATATCTTCGATTGGGACGACAACATCCTGCACATGCCCACGCGCATTCACCTGGAAAAGCGACAGCCTGACGGCAGTTGGACGCCGCACGCGGTCTCGACCTCGGTTTTCAGCGTGATCCGCAACGACGGCGCCAACTACCGTCCGCCGGGAGGCGACTGGGCACGCGCCTTCGCCGAGTTTCAGGACGGACAAGGCGAGCAGGCCGATCGTTTCCTGCGTGACACCACGCAGGCTATCCGCCGAGTCTTGGAGGGCAAGGAAGCGCCCGGCCCAAGCTTCGATACTTTCCGTAGGACGCTGATCGAGGGGCGTCTCTTTGCCATCGTGACCGCGCGCGGACATGCCAGCGAAACGCTGCGGCGCGGTGTCCGGCTCTTCATCCGCGCCGTGCTGACGGCCGGCGAACGCGAGACGATGATGGCCAACCTGCGCGGTTACCGGGTCTGTTTCGATCGTGTCGCGACCTTCGGCAGCGACGAAGAGGAACTCGCCTACTATCTGAATCTGAACCTGTACCACGCGGTGACATCGCCCGACTTCGACGGCCGGTTGGGGCAGGCCGCGCGCGCGCGCGTCAATGCGGAAGAGCGCAAGCAGTTCGCCATCCGCGACTTCGTCGAACACATCGTCCATATCCTGCAGCGAACGGCACCCGGCACCCGTTGGCGGCCGATCAGCGTCGGCTTCTCTGATGACGACCCCGCCAACGTGGCGGCGGTTGAGCACTACCTGCGCCAGGAGCTGTCGCGGCGTTTCCCCTCCGTGAAGTTCGTGGTTTACGACACCTCGGATCCCGCGCTTGAAAAAGGGCGCAAGGTCACGGTCGCCGGTCAGCTCGATCTGGGGATATAGGGGAGGCACTTGCAGCACCCCCTCGCGGCGACCGCCGCGAGGGGGTGCTGCAAGTGAGAAGGGCATGGCAGCGCACGTCTTGGCGCGTTCGGGCGTGTGAGGAACGCAGGAGCGTCGTTTCCTGGCACACTGCGCATGTCCCGGTGTGAATGACCAGGCGTTTCGGTGCCCGTGCGGACCGCGACGGAACTACCCAAGCATTAGCTTACAGAACCCCCCGCGACGCAAGCCGTCAGGCGCCGCGTCGCGGGGGGTTCTGCAAGAGCCTCAGGAGCCTCTCTATTCGTATTCCGGCGGCGTTTCCGCGGCCATGGGCAGTGTGCCGTGCGAGCGTGGCGCATAGCCCGCGGACTTCTCGGCCAGGCATGGCCGCGGCAGCCAAAGACAGCGTTCTTCTTGCAGGTACTGGTGGCGCGGATCGAGCGGATGGATCAGTGGCGGTCCGAGCCGCTGTTGCAGAGCGGCCGGAGCCGTCTCTCCCGGCTGCAGCGTCAACCAACACGCTACCCAGCCGCGCTCTCGCGACGTCAGTGTGCCGACGCGCCAGCCCCGGCGCAGGCGCGCTTCCTCCAGCGGTCCGCGATTCCAGAGGCACAACACCTTCAAAGGCGTCGCCGGCCGCCCCGTGGCGAGCTCGCCCGGCGTGGCCGGATGCTGGAAGCGGCCGAAGGGCACCGCCAGCCAGGCGCCGGGATGGGCGTCCCCCACCAGCGCCACGTAAACCGGCCGGCGGCGCGTGTACTCGGCATCCGGCGGCAGCAGCACGATAGCACCGGCGGTCAACGGCCTTACCGCCCCGATCCGCGTGCGGTCGGCGCGCGGGGCGCTGCTGCCGTCCTGGCGCGGCGAGTCCGGGCGGAGCGATACGACCGTACCGTCCGTGGCTTCACGCTCCAGCCTTGCGGCGACTTTCCATTCCCTGATCCAGGCCTCCAGGCACGCCAGTTGGCGTTGCCGCGGCGTATTGTACGATTGCGGCGAAGGTTTCATGTCTGCGGCTCCTCCACCAATACGAAGAGCGGACGCGCCTGTTTTTCCGCCCTTCCCCAGCGGAAAATTATCTCGGCCAGCTTGTCGGAGGCGGCCAGCGCCAGCGCCAGTTGCCGGGCGGAGTCATCGCTCGAATAGCGATCGCGCGCCATTGCGGCCAGTCGCTGGTAGACGGCGCGCCAGATCTCGCTAGCGCGCGTGCGGCTGGTGTGCGCGGCGGTCAGCACCACCGGATGGTAGAGCGGCGCGTTGAGACGTTTGGCCAGCAGGACCAGCCGCGCGCGCAAATCGAGCTGCCCGAAGCAGTCCTCGGCCAGCGCAGCGGCATGTGCCGCGAGTTCGCCTTGTTCCGGCGGGGCGCCGGTGGCGGCGGGAAGGCATTCGGCCAGACTGGGGCCGTCGTCATCGCGGCCAGTCGGCACGTCGAGCGAACGCGTGCCGGCGGGCGGGGCCTCCATGGCGAGCGTGTAGCGCGCGACGTCGCGCATCAGCAGGGTAGCACCGCCCTGGATTACGTCCAGGGGCGCGTCGTCGCTGCTTTCCAGGCGGGCGAAAAGCCACTCCTTGTAGCGGCGTCCGCTGCGTAGGCGGCCGACCGCCAGACGGCTTTCGAGCAGGTGCCAGCAGTCGGCCGCCGACGGCGTGCGCGCGGCGCCTTCGGCTTCGCCGAGCAGGATGCGCGCGAAGCGCTGGAATCGCAACCAGGCAAAACCGCGCAGCGCTGCCATGGTTGGCTCGCCGCAGCGCAACAGCGCGCAGCGCTTGCGCCACTCCTGCCACTGTTCGATGGTCGGGGGCATCGTGTGTTGGGGACGGCTGCTAGGACAAACGTTTGAGCACGCCGGCCTCGGCGGCCACGGTGGCGTCGAACATCCCGGCGGCCGAGTCGGCGGCGCGGAGGTGCTCAAGCAGCGGCGTGCTCACGAAGAGCGTACAGAGGCGCGCCAGGGAGTGCAGATGCCGCTGGTCATCCTGGCACACCAGCAGAAAGAACAGGTCGGTCGGGCGGCCGTCGGGAGCGCCAAAGGGAATGGGCGCGGCGGTGCGCGCCAGCACCAGGAACGATTCGCTGGCCAGGAAGGGATCGTGGTGGCGCGGGTGGACGATGGCCACGCCGTTGACCAAGCCCGTCGAGCAGAGCGCTTCGCGTTCTTCGAGACTGTGCAGCAGATCCTTGGGGTCGTAGAGCAGCCCCGCGCATTCGGCAATCGACGTGAGGTCATGCAGCACCGCGGACTTGGTACGCGATTGCAGCGCGCAGACCGTGCGCTCGACGGTCAACATGCCGCAGACCGCGACATGCGCGGCGCCCTGCTGGCGCGTGCCGGCGGTAGTATCCCGGTGGTAGTCGGCCAGTCGGCGTTCCGGCATGCCGAGGATGCGTTGCGACTCCCAGGCGTCAATCTCCCCGCGCGCGAAGAGCGGGTGTGTCTCCGCCTGTTCGCAGGGGATCTCACCCTGTTTGACCAGCCGCGCGATCTGCGCGGGGTCCATGTGCAGGTAGCGCGCCACCTGCGCGACGTTCATCGTTCTCTGCGGCACGCCAACAATTGAACCACATTTGCGTGCAGGTTCGCAACAACGCGTCCGGCGCGTTCAGGGCAAACGCATCTTAAAAGGATTCTGTATCGGGATTTCTCAGGACAGAATGCCGTGCGACAAAGCGTGCGACGAGGCGTAGACGACGAAGTGTGCGATGAAGTGTGCGATGAAGTGTGCGTCGAAGTGTGGGAATCTGTTAGATCTTCACTCTCTCATGGCCAATGCGCTCTGCCACACCTGCGTCTCCTATTCAGGCCAGACCACACTTCGTCGCTTTCTTCGTCCCACGCTTTCTCGTTTACGCTTCGTCGCGAGTCTTTTTCGAGACTACTTTCGGCCAGTCATATCCCGACACAAAATCGGGAACTCAGGAACTCATGAACTCCCAAGTGTTTCATGCTTTCCTGATTTCCATATTTGAAAAATGCGCGATTTTGGCGACGAATTAGATGCGTCTGCCCTGCCGGCGCGTTCGTTATGGTCAGCGAGATGGGGGTGCGAGTGAGGCGCATGTGATCAGGAGCGATTTGTTGAGCGTGCTATGGGGACATGGAGGTGTAGCACGGAAGCGGCGCGGATCGGGCCGGAAGGCCGGCGCGTGATCATGGGCCGGCTGCGGCGTCACCGGGGGCGGCGCAACCGCGAGGTTGGGGCCGCCCCCGCTTGCTTGCATCCGGCCCATGCTGACGCGCCGTTTTCCGGTAACCCCGATCCGCGCCGCGCTTGCCCCCGGCGGCGGGACACGGGTACTTCGTCCGGTTCAGGAGCCGCTGCCGGGGCGCTGATGAGCAACGCGGATACCCTCGATTTGTGAGTGCTGTCTCAAGAAGTCAGGCGCAGTTCCAATCGCTCACGCTCACATGCACTCTGCTCGCGCCCCGTCTCACCTCCCCGTTTCGCTCATTCCAGCCTGACTCTGCGCAGCAGCAAGGCGTTGCCGATGACGGTGACGTCGGAGAGCGCCATGGCGGCGGCGGAGATGTAGGGGTTGAGCATGCCGAAGGCGGCCAGCGGAATCGCGATCACGTTGTATATGAAGGCCAGCAGGAGATTCTGGCGGATCTTGCGCATGGTGGCGCGCGACAGGCGGATGGCGGCATGGACGCCATTGAGACTGGCTCCCGCGAGTACGATGTCGCCGGTCTCCTTGGCGATGTCGGAGCCGCCGCCCATGGCGACGCCTAGATCGGCCTGGGCCAGGGCGGGCGCGTCGTTGATGCCGTCGCCCACCATGGCGATGCGCGTGGCAGCGGTCTGCAGTTCGCGCACAACCGCGGCCTTGCCATCGGGAGGCACGCCGGCGCGCACGTCGGCAATGCCCACCTGGCGGGCGATCTCCAGCGCCGTCGCCTGGTTGTCGCCGGTGAGCAGAACCGTGCGCAGACCGAGACGGTGCAGCGCGGCAATGGCGGCGGCGGAGTCCGGTCTGACCTTGTCGGCCACGATCAGTGTGCCAATGGCGCTGCAGAACCTGTCCGAACGAACGGCCACATGAATGCGCGCGGCGCCTGGCGCCGCTGCCGCCGTCGCGGCCTCCTCTGGGGGCGCGGCGCCTTCGCGGGCCAGCAGCGCCGCGCTGCCGACCAGCAGTGTCCGTCCCTCGACCTCCGCGGTGACACCGTAACCCGGCATGTTGTGGAACCGCGTGGCGGCGGGAATGGCCAGACCGCGCGCAGCCGCGGCCTGGACGACCGCGCGCGCCAGCGGATGTTCGCTGTAGCGTTCCGCGCCGGCCGCCAACCGCAGCAATTCGTCTGCTTCCATCCCCCCCACCGCGACGATACGCGCGACCGCCGGCCGGCCTTCGGTGATTGTGCCGGTCTTGTCGAGGACG
>JAQULY010000245.1 GCA_028718445.1 Kiritimatiellia bacterium | reverse complement strand
TCATCGGGGCGGATCAGTCGGATTTCCAGATCCTCGTGAAGCTCCAGGCCGCAACCTTCAGCTTCCCGAACGCCAACACCAACGGCCATGACTTGCGTTTCACGGCCGCCGACGGCGTCACGTTGTTGAGTTACGAGCGCGAACGCCACGATGCGGCAACCGCACAGGCGGAGTACTGGGTCAAACTGCCGTCGCTGTCGGCCTCGACGCCCACGTCCTTCTATGTTTACTACACGCCTGCCGCGAAGGCGGACGGCGCGAATCCGGCCAATGTTTGGGGCACGGACTATGCCTTCGTCTTTCACATGAACCAGGCCAATGGATCGGCCCACATATACGATTCGACCGCCAATGCCATTACGGGAACACCCGAAGCCGTCGGCATAACGTTGGTCGCGGCCGGGTATGTGAATGGAGGCATTGCGAGCTCTTATGGTTATACGGTCCCTCTGACGAGTTTCGCAAGGCCGACTAACGCCACCTTCGAGACCTGGTTCAGAACGAGCGCCTTTCTCTCGGACGGCGCACACGAAATGTTCCGGACATATGGCTCGGGCGGCTACGGCTACTTTGTCGGAGTCGACGCCAACAGCAATCTCAATTCATACGTTAGGGACGGCTCTGGGGCCACCTGGTACAGCGGGACAACCAAAATCCAGATGAACGATTGGCATTACGCCGCCGACATCTACGGAGACCAGGGACGCAAGATGTACCTGGACGGAGTCCTTGATGGCTCCAATATCAGCACCGCCTACCCGCAAGCCGCCGGTTGGGACAACACATGGCTCGCGTATGCATTTGCCGGGGGAATGGACGAAGTGCGCCTCTCCAAATCCGTGCGCTCGGCGGAATGGATCAAGGCACAGAACGCCTCCATGCGCGATCAGTTGCTGGCCTATGGAGCGGAAGAGACGACGCCCTCCCCCGCGTGGTTGGAGACGCACAACTACCGGCGACGGTTGACGGTGACCAACACGGCCGCCCTGGTGTCCGGCTTGGCGAATTTCCCGATTCTGGTGAGACTCACCGCGGGGAATTTCGACTTCGCCAAGGCCAATACCAACGGCTATGACCTTCGCTTCACCGGGGCGGACGGCATCACGCTGTTGAGTTACGAAAGAGAACGGCATGACTCGGGAGCCTCGCAGGCCGAGTATTGGGTCAGACTCCCATCTCTCTCCGCCGGGTCCACCAACGTGTTCTATGCCTATTTCACGCCGGAAATCCATGCGGATGGCGCCAATTCTACGAACGTGTGGGACGCCGACTACGTCTACGTGCATCACTTGACGGGAACCAACGGGTCGGCCTGCGCTTACGATTCCACGGCCAATGGCTATACGGCCACCAACAGCAGTACGGGCGGCGCCAAGACGACGCTCGGTGGAACCGGCGTCATCGACGGATGCGCGGAAGGGCCCTCGACCCATGGCGGGTATATGAGTCTGCCCGCGTTCACGCAACCGGCCAATGCGACATACGAGACGTGGTTTAAGGCGGCGCAACTCAGTCCCGCGTCCGGTTACTTCTGGCGATCGAGACTGACTGGCGTCCATAACGGATTCCATACGGGGTTCACCGCGGAGGGGAGAATTGAGTCCGTTGTGGACGGCGGCGCCACCGTCACAAGTTCCAACTCGTTTTCAGCAGGAACGTGGTACTACGTGGCGGATATCTACGGGAGCCAAGGGCGCAAGCTGTATGTCGATGGCGTGATAGATGCGAGCACCAACGACACGACGGCTCCGCTCATCGGGTACTGCGTAGATAAGTACATCAACTTCGGCTTCTACGGCCAGTTGGACGAAGAGCGATTGTCGAAGGTGGTGCGGTCGGAAGCATGGATCAAGGCCCAGAACGCCTCCATGCGCGACCAACTGATCGAATACGGCGTCGAGCAGAATCGGACGAATGGCACGATCGTCATTGTCAGGTAGCGGGCGTCATTGGATGGGTGGATACGATGAAGAAGAATGGCGGCGCCAGAATCTGGACCTTGGCGTTTCCCAGCATTCTCGACGGGCTTGGCCCGGAGAACGTCGTGGCCGAGGTGGCGGCCATGCGGGCCGACGAACTGGTGATTTGTGGCCAGATCTACACCGGCTATCGTCTGGTCATGCCGCGGCATCCGGACATGATCTACCAGATGGAGGAAGGGCGGCACTTCCACCCGGTGAACAAGTCGCTCTACGCGCAGACGCTGATCCAGCCGGAGGAGACGGCGGACTTCGCAGGGAAGGATCTGATCGGCCAGGCGATCGGAGCGGGCCGGAAGGCCGGGGTCGGCATCGCGGTGTGGCTCTCGCTGTTCGCCAACGGTCGCGTCGCCAAGACATATCCGGAGTGCGCGGTCGAGAACCTGTACGGCAACAGGGACCGCCTCTTCCTGTGCTTCAACAACCCGCATGTCCGTCAGTACATTTTCGCCTGGATAGAGGACGTCCTGCGCCGCTACGAGCTCAGCACTCTCTTCCTGGACAAGATTCCCCAGACGCTCCTGGAAGCCAGGAGCCTCACGGGCGTCGTCGATCCGCCGTTACGGGTCGTGGGCAGCCTCTGTTTCTGCCCGTCCTGCAAGCGGGCGGCGGCGGCCGATGGACTCGACCTCGAAGCGGCGCACCGGCGCGCGCTGGAAATCGGCGAGAACTCGCGAAGAATTCACCAATGGACCAAGGAGAGACTTTCGGATGACCTGAAGGGCGATACCGAGGTGCCGCTCTTCCTACTCGAGGAGAAAGGCATTTACGACGTTCTGCAGTGGCGCTTGCGGAAGATCGCGGCCTTTCTCGATGAGGTACGGGGCCTTAAAGACACCATCGCCCCGCGCGTCAAGGTCGGCG
The DNA here is from genome assembly GCA_028718445.1 of Kiritimatiellia bacterium. Taxonomy (GTDB): domain Bacteria; phylum Verrucomicrobiota; class Kiritimatiellia; order RFP12; family JAAYLN01; genus JAQULY01. The sequence continues at coordinate 5,135 of JAQULY010000245.1, read as the reverse complement.
CCGCGCTGGTTCCGCAGGTCAAGGTGGGTCATGATGCCACCGCGCCGCGCGCCTGGCTGGCGGCCCAGTCCTACAAGTATTTTGCCCCGATGCTCGATTCCCTGCACTCGGTCATCCATTGGGACGAACACGTTGTCGCGTATGACGCCGCCCGGGCGCGCGACTCCATCCGGAGTTCCGGCGCGGCGCCGGAGTTCTGCGTCCACCTTCCCGCCTATGGCCGCACGAGCCCAAACGACATCGCCGGTCTCGCGGATACGGCCGTATCGGCCGGCGCGGATGCCGTCGCCTTCTTCTGCCAGGATCTGATGGAGCCGCCCATGCTCGACGCGATCGGGCAATGGGCGAACAGTTGACGACGGACGGAGCCGGTCCGGTTGCCGCCAACACCCGTGGGAATTCGCATGGACACATTCAAGTACCGGTTACTATGGACGTGGGACGGCTGGATCTGTCGGCGAGACGCCGCCAGCTTTCTGCGCAACTACAAGAAACTCGTGGATACCATGGCGGAGCGAGGCTTGAACGGCCTCATCGTGTGGGGGCTGCTTGACGACGCGCATGGCGGCGCGGACGCCGCCGTCGAGCTCTGCGAGTACGCCAACCGGAATGGCGTGAGAATCCTGGCGGGGGTGGGTATCTTTTCCTACGGGGGCATCTACTGCCGGGGCCATCATCTCCACAACCTCGAGACCCGCGTCGCGCGGCATCCGGAGGCCGGCGCGGTGTTCGCGCGCGACTATCGCTATGCGACGCCCTTCGACGTGCCGCTACCCCGCCACGTTCCCCGCGGCATTCTCTGTCCGTCCCGGCCGGAGAACCTGGCCTGGACTGAGAAGGGGGTGGAGTGGCTGTGCCGCAACGTTCCCATCGGCGGCGTGAACTTCGAAACGGGCGACAACGGTCTCTGCGCGTGCCCTGCATGCGCCGCCCGCAGGCACGAGAAGACGGAAGCTTACTCCTTCGCCGACATGGGAAATCTACTGCCGCATTTTTCGAAGCTCGTGCACTCGCTTGCGCCCGAACTGTGGATCACCAGTGGCATCTACACGGACTATTGGACTCCGCCCCTCTCGGAACTCCGCCGCCTGCGGCCGATGCCGCGCTACGCCGTCACCCAGTGGAACGTGGCGGCCCTGGGGCAGGAATACGCGCCGACCCGAAAGATAGAGACACTGTTCTCCCACCAGAACGTCGGGTATGCGCGCTACAACGGCTCGACGCACTTCCCGGAGCTGTACAGTCCCATCTACCCGTACTACTCCTGCTGGGGATTCTCGCCGTTCGTCGACTCGGCCGCCAGGTTCTGCCGCACCGCACGGGACGAAGGGTTGGATGGCGTGTGTTTCACCGGCAGCGGTCTGGCGGCATCGCCCGACAACGCGATCAACTACCGGGCGTTTTCGTGTTTTGCGCGCAACCCTTCTGCCTGCGTGGAGACGTTCGGACAAGAAGAACTGGGGCCGCTGTTCGGCGCGGCCGCGGCGCCGCGCGTCTTGGAGGGGCTGCGTCAACTGGAGACCGTCAACCATCAATTGCGCCTCTACCTTATGTGGATCCTTCCCCTGTTCGGCAAGCCCACCGGCGACTGGGGAGATAAGGCTTGGGGTATCTTGGAGAAAGTGGATCCGCGGGCGCCGCGCATCGAGTCGGATTGGCGGCGTTGTGCCCGGACGATCTGCAAGGGCCTCGCGCTCCTGCGGCAAGCCGAGCGCCAGGCGCATGCCGCCGGCCGCCGCCGGTTGAGCCGCATCGCCAAGATCCTCGCACAGGAGCTGTTCCTGTTCGAGCGTCTCTTCCCGGCCTGTCGGCCAGTGTGCCGCGAATACGGGGCTCTGACCCAACACGGCCTCGGCACCGCCACGGAACGCCGCCGCCACTACTCACGCGCGCAAGCTCTGGCGCGGCTCGTTGAGTCCTCGCCGCTCGACACCAAGCTCTTCTCGCCGTCTCGTATGCTGGTCAAGTACCGCCGCGTGCTCGGGCTCGCCACGGTTTGACTGTGGACGCGAAAGGCAGAACCCGATGGTAACACGGAAAGGACGTGAAGCATGGTGAACCTGAGGCGTTTGGCGTGTCTGGGCGTGGCACTCCTGTTGGCGGCGGCTTCGGCTCCGGGGCAGCAGGAGCGGAATGACCGGATTCTGGTGGTGCCCATACCATCCGGCGGCGTGACGGTAGACGGCGATCTCAAGGAATGGGATTTGTCCGCGGCGTTGGATACGGCGCTCGACGACAAACTGCGGCCGCGGTTCTCCTTCCGGCTCGCGCTCATGTACGACGCGGAGGCGCTCTATGTGGGCGCGCATTTCGCCGACGACACGCCGCTCATGAACCGAACCGACCCCGCCGTGAACCCGGACCGGGGATGGGATGGCGACGCACTGGAAATCCGTCTGTGCAGCGATCCGTCCGTTCCCTATCCGGTGCGGCGCGACCTGAAGGCGCCGACGTTGTGCAACCTCACGATGTGGTATTTCACGAATGGCCGCCTGCCGGCGTTGTACGTTACGCACGGTCCCATTTCCGCCCCGACGGAGCAGGAGGCCCTGGTTGGCCCGCAGGCGGGGCTGACCTTCAAAGCCGACGCAGACGGCCAAGGCTGGACGCTGGAGGGCCGGATCACCTGGACGCGCCTGAAGGCGCCGCGGGCCCTCAAAGCCGGCGACACCATCGCGCTCGTGGCTCAGCCGGAATGGGGCAATGCGACGGGAACCAAGGCGGCCACGTTCTTTGCCGAAGTCTGCAAGCCGGGGTTGCTCTTCTCCTACGCCGAGTACGAGAAGTGGGGACAGGCCGAGTTCCTGGCGCAAGGGCACTTGCCGCCGCGGGCTCAGGCATCGAAACCCAAGGCCGTCCTGCCGCTGGCGGCCACACTGAAGCTGCCGGACGCAAAGGCAACCACGGTCAGCGCGGCGATTTACAGCTCCGCCCATGTTTTGGTACGCACACTCCTTAGTGGGGCCGAAACGCAGACCATGGCGGAGCCGGCGTACGGCGCAAGGATTGTGGACCGGCGCAGGACTGCCTTGGACGTGGAGTGGGACGGCCGGGACGATGACGGCCGGCCGCTGCCGCCGGGCTCGTATACGGTCAAGTTGCTGACGAGCCGCGGCATCGGACAGAAATGGGTGGCTTCGGCGCACAACTCCGGCCGCCCGCCGTGGCAGACGGATGACGGCACGGGAAGCTGGGGCGGCGATCACGGCGTACCCGTAGCGGCGGCCAGCGACGATGACCGCGTCTATCTCCTGTGGACCTACTCCGAATGCGGGCGCGGGCTGATCGCATGCCGGCCCGACGGGCAGAAGCTATGGGGGTCCGCCGTCGGGGAAGGCGGGGTGCAGGGGAGCTACGCCGTGGCCGTAGACGGCCCGTACGTCTATGTCGCCAAGGATGGGTACCCCGGCAAACAACAGGGGCCAGATGGGAAACCGTGGACCGCGACCAACTGCACGCCGCTGGTGACGCGCTACGAGGCGGCCACGGGCCGATCCGTCAACTTCCCGTTCGGATCGAGCGAACTGCGTGTGGGCGATTGGCCCGATACGGAGATGCGGCCGGGGTTCGTGTTTCGCGAAGTGCTCTACCCGCTGTGCGACAACATGTGGGCCTACCGCGAGTATATGACCGGGGACCGGTTCCCCTCCAGTTTCAAAGCACAGTGGCAGAAACAGCAGACGCACGATTTTGGACCGCAGGAGACTGCCCGCAACACGCTTGGCCTGACGATCAGCCGGGGCCGCGCACTGGTCTCGCGGTATCTCGAGAATCGGGTGCTCGCGTTCGATATTGCCACGGGAGCGAGGACCGGTGAATGGGCAACGGAGAGTCCGGCCGGGCTGACCACGGCGCCGGACGGCAAGGTCTATGCCGTCAGCGGCCGGAGCCTGGTGCGCCTGGAGGAAAACGGCGTGGTGACACCGGTGGTGAAGGACGCGTTGTCGTCGCCCTGGGGCATCACGGCGGACAAAGACGGCCGACTCTATGTGAGCGACTGCGGCGCGGCCATGCAAGTGAAGGTGTTCGATCAGACCGGACGCCAATTGCAGACCATCGGCAAGCCGGGCGGCCGTCCCTGGATTGGGAAGTACGACCCCACCGGAATGCTGGAACCGGCGGGGTTGACCGTGGACCGGGACGGCAAGCTGTGGGTCGCCGAGTATGACCTGAGCCCCAAACGCATCAGCGTGTGGAAGCCCGACGGCGCCCTGGCCGCGGAGTACTTCGGCCCCGGCGCATACTCGGTGAATGCTACGGTGGACGAAGAGCACCCGAATCTAGTGAGCGTCCACAACGTAATCTACGACGTCAACTACGACACCGGCGCCGTCAAACCCCTGTGCACTCTCGCGCGAGATCTCCTAAAGGGGCGCCAGTTCAGGCCCGTGAACTACCACTACTCCTTCCGGCACATCGGGGGGCGCACCTATGCCTGCAGTCTGGGTTCCGGGGGATCGGTCATCCATCTGGTCACGCAGGGCGCGGACGGCGCCTGGACCGCGGAACCCGTGGCGGCGTGGGGCATCCTGGAGACCATCAAGTTCTGCGGCATGTGGTACGGAGACCAAATGCCGGCCCGCGGAAGGGAACTGTGGCCCCATCGCCTGCGTGTCATGTACCAGTGGCACGACCTCAATGGCGACCGTCTGATTCAAGACGATGAAATGACCTTCACGCCCGCGGAGGAAACCGCGGCCAAAGCGTCGTGGATGCTTTCCATGGGAGGCGGGGTGGATCAGAATCTCACCTTCTGGGCGTACACGGTCTATACGGGCGACAAGCCCTCCGCCGTGGTTGCATTCAAGGTCAAGGAATGGCGTAACGGCGTCCCCCTTTATGAGCCGTTCAAGGATGTTCAGCCGCTCTTCGCGCGACCCGGATTGTACAGTCCGGTACCGAACCAGGCAGGCGACACGGTGTACATCAACTGCAACAACCCGTTTTTCGCCGACAACGGCAAGAGCGAACTGGCCAAGTATCGCCTGGACGGACAACGGATCTGGGCTTTTGCGCGCTCCTACAACAGCCTGCAGGCCCCGCTCCCGGCGCCGGGCGACGTGATCTGTCCCTTTTCCTGGCGCAACGTAGTCCGCGCCGCCCAGGGGAACGAGCTGGCGTTCGTCAACGGCTAC